>NZ_BAAALF010000161.1:0-19360 GCF_039528135.1 Kitasatospora nipponensis
CCCCGCCGGCGCCCACCCACGCGGCGCCCACCGTCACCGGCGCCCCGATCACCCCGGGCCTGGCCGCCGGACCGGCCCCGCACGCCGAGCACCACCCGTTCGGCGCAGGCCAGCCGCTGGGTGCCGGCTGGGGCGCCCCGGCCGGCACCCCCGGCTACCCGGGCGAGCACGGCGAGGCGGGCTACCCGGGCGGTCCCGGCGACTACCCGGGCGGCTACGGCGAGCCCGCCCGTCCCCGCAAGCGCCGCGGCGGCCTGGTCGCGATGATCGCCGCGGTCGCGCTGGTGGGCGGCGTCGCCGGTGGCCTGGCCGGCGCCGCGATCCGGGGCGACAACGGCGGCACCACGGTCTCCGCGGGCACCGCCCGCACCAGCACCACCGTCTCCGCCGGGGACAACTCCAAGGCCGTCAACCGCGCCCCCGACTCGGTGGCCGGCATCGCCGCCAAGGCGCTGCCCAGCACCGTCACCATCAAGGCGACGGGCAGCAGCGAGTCCGGCACCGGCACCGGCTTCGTCTTCGACACCGAGGGCCACATCCTCACCAACAACCACGTGGTCGCCCCGGCCCAGAGCGGCGGCAAGCTGACCGTCAAGTTCTCCGACGGCTCCACCTACAACGCCTCGGTGGTCGGCCAGGCCAAGGGCTACGACGTCGCGGTGGTCAAGCTCGACAACCCGCCGGCCGGCAAGCTCGTCCCGCTCCCGCTGGGCGACTCCGACCAGGTCGCGGTCGGTGACACCACCATCGCCATCGGCGCCCCCTACGACCTGGAGGGCACCGTCACCTCCGGCATCGTCAGCGCCAAGAACCGCCCGGTCGCCTCCGGTGACGAGAACGCCACCCAGACCTCCTACATGAACGCCCTGCAGACCGACGCCTCCATCAACCCGGGCAACTCCGGCGGCCCGCTGCTCAACGCGAGCGGCGCGGTGATCGGCATCAACTCGGCGATCCAGTCCAACTCCGGCGGCAGCGGCCAGGCCGGCAGCATCGGCCTCGGCTTCGCGATCCCGATCAACCAGGCCAAGCGGGTCGCCCAGATGCTGATCCAGACCGGCACCCCGGTCTACGCCACCCTCGGCATCCTGCGCAACGACCAGTACTCCGGCGACGGCGCCCAGATCCAGAGCTCCGCCGTCCAGGGCACCGCCCCGGTCACCCCCGGCGGCCCCGCCGACAAGGCCGGACTGAAGGCCGGCGACGTCATCACCAAGCTCGGCGGCGTCCTGATCGACAACGGCCCGGCCCTGGTCAGCACCATCTGGACGCACTCCCCCGGCGACTCCGTCGACGTCGAGTACACCCGCAACGGCCAGACCGCCAAGACCACCGTCGTCCTCGGCAGCCGCAGCGGCGACGCCTGACCCCACCCCACCGAAACCGGGTGCACCGAACCCCCCGGAACCCGTTAGGCTGACCTCCGCCTGGAGAGCTGCCCGAGCGGCCTAAGGGAACAGTCTTGAAAACTGTCGTGGCGTGACCCGTCACCGTGGGTTCGAATCCCACGCTCTCCGCTGGTGGGGAAGACCCTGATCAGAGGGGGTATCGGCCAACTGCCGATACCCCCTCTTTTTCGATTCCGTCTCCCGGACTTCTGCCGATCGGGGGGTGGGCTGCCCGGGCTCGGCGGGGTTCCTTCAGGGGAACTTCAGGTGGCTCTGGGAGTCTGCGGGGCATGAGGACTGATCACATCCGGCCGGTCGAGCCGATGACCCCCGTTCGGCTGCCGGTGAGCAGGGTGCCCCAGGTGACGGTGCTGTTCTGGGTGACGAAGGTGCTGACGACGGGGATGGGGGAGACCACCTCGGACTTCCTGGCCCGTCTGCTGGGGCCGGTGCCGGCGGTGGGGCTGGGCGGGGTGGCGCTGGTGGTCGCGCTGGGGGTGCAGCTGCGGATGCGGCGGTACGTGGCGTGGGTGTACTGGACGGCGATCGTGATGGTCAGCGTCTTCGGCACGATGGCGGCGGACGTGCTGCACGTGGGGCTGGGCGTGCCGTACGCGGTGTCGGCCCCCTTCTTCCTGGTCGCGCTGGGGGCGGTGTTCGGGCTCTGGCGGGTGCTGGAGGGCACGCTGTCGATCCACAGCGTGCACACGCTGCGCCGCGAGCTCTGCTACTGGGCGGCGGTGCTGGCCACCTTCGCGCTGGGCACCGCGGTGGGCGACCTGACGGCGACCACGCTCGGCTGGGGCTTCCTCGCCTCGGGGGTGCTCTTCGCGGTGGCCATCGCGCTGCCGGCGCTGGCGCACTGGAAGCTGCGGATGAACGCGGTGCTGGCGTTCTGGCTGGCGTACGTGCTGACCAGGCCGCTGGGCGCCTCGTTCGCCGACTGGATGGGCGCGGCGCGCAAGTACGGCGGTCTCGGCTGGGGCTTCGGCTGGGTGAGCCTGGCGCTGACGGTGGTGATCGTGGTGCTGGTGGGCCACCTGTCGCGCACCGAGCGGCAGCGGTCCGCGCTCGCCGCGTAGGTCCCGGGCCCGCCACGCGTGGGTCGCCTTCCCAAGCACGCGCCCGGAGCGGCAGAGTGCGGGACGGACGGGTGCGCGCTCGGTGCGTCGCCCGCCGGACCGGAGGAAGGAGTGTCGCCCATGCGTGAGTTGACGGACCGCCTGCTGGAGGGGCTGCCCGCGGCGGCGGTGGTGGTGGACCCGGACGTGACGGCGGGCTACCGGCAGGACATGGCCGGGTTCTGCGCGTCGGGGGAGCCGGCGGTGGTGGTCTTCCCGTCCACCGTCGACCAGGTGCGGCACGTGCTGCGCACCGCCACCGAGCTGCGCGTGCCGGTGGTGCCGCAGGGCGCGCGGACCGGGCTGTCGGGCGGGGCCAACGCCGTCGAGGGCTGCATCGTGCTGTCCCTGGTGGCGATGGACCGGATCCTGGAGCTCGACCCGGTGAACCGGATCGCGGTGGTCGAGCCGGGGGTGGTCAACGCGGTCCTCTCGCGGGCGGCCGAGGAGCACGGGCTGGCCTATCCGCCGGACCCCTCGAGCTGGGAGTCCTGCACCATCGGCGGCAACATCGGCACCGGCGCGGGCGGCCTGTGCTGCGTGAAGTACGGCGTGACCAGTGAGTACGTGCTCGGCCTGGACGTGGTGCTGGCGGACGGCCGGCTGCTGCACACCGGCCGGCGCACCGCCAAGGGCGTGGCCGGCTACGACCTGACCCGGCTCTTCGTCGGCTCGGAGGGCACCCTGGGCGTGGTGGTCGGCGCGACGCTCGCGCTGCGGCCGGCCCCGGCGCCGCAGTTGGCGCTGGCGGCCGAGTTCGCGGACGTGGACGCGGCCTGTGCGGCGGTCTGCGCGGTGATCGAGGCCGGGTTCACGCCCTCGCTGATGGAGCTGATGGACTCGGTGGTGGTCGGGGCGGTCAACCGGCTGGGGCGGATGGGGTTGCCGGAGTCGACCAGGGCGCTGCTGATGGTGGCCTTCGACGGTCCCGAGCAGCGCCGTGAGCTGGCCGAGGTCGGGCAGCTCTGCAAGCGGGCGGGGGCCACCGAGGTGGTCCCGGCCGACGACCAGGCGGAGTCCGAACTGCTGCTCAAGGCCCGGCGGTTGGCGCTGACGGCGATGGACACCCTGGGCACCACGATGGTCGACGACGTGGCGGTGCCGCGCTCGCGGATGGCGCAGATGCTGGCCGGGGTGGCCGAGATCGGCGAGCGCTGCGGGCTGACCATCGGGGTGGTGAGCCACGCGGGCGACGGCAACACCCACCCGATCGTCGCCTTCGACGCCGACGACCCGGAGCAGGTCCGCCGGGCCGAGGAGTCCTTCGAGGAGATCATGGCGCTGGGCCTGCGGCTGGGCGGCACCATCACCGGCGAGCACGGGGTCGGACTGCTCAAGAAGGAGTGGTTGGCCCAGGAACTCGGGCCGGTGGGACTCGACCTTCAAAAGCAGATGAAAGGATTGTTCGACCCCCTCGGAATCCTCAATCCAGGAAAGCTGTTCTGAGCCATTCCGACGCCGGGGTGGGGTGGCGCGGTGGGGTGGCGCAAGCCCGTCAGGTGCGGGCCGGCGGGCGGATCGCGGCAGTTCACGAGGGGTGCCGGATGGCCGAAGAACGACGGCGGAATATCGGCAGATCACGGCCTCGGGTTTAGTCGCCGGACGTCACGCGATCGGGGGAAAAGGCCTGAGGGGTCTGGCGGTTCCCCGGTCGGTCGCGGAATCTGGATCTCGGCGTCGCAGCCAGCAGGAGTCCGTCTGGCCACGAACTCCCGCACCGATTCAGTGACTTCCAGCATGTGGAGGATTTCCATGGCTCGCTTCCGTACTGCCCGTGTGGTCGCCGCTCTTGCCGCCGCTCCGCTCGCCGCAGGCCTGCTGCTCGCCGGCGCCGGAGCCGCCTTCGCCGACAACGGCGCCGGCGCGGACCACGGTTCCAACAGCAGCGTGGTCTCCAACGTCGGCAGTGGCAACCTCTTCGGATCCGTCGACGGCAACTACAACTGGACCCAGCAGACGGCGACCGGATCGGGCGCCTCGAACCAGAACAACACGCTCGGGGTGAAGGACAACTCGGGCTTCGTGTACGCGGATCAGTCCAACAAGAACGTGCACATCGTGTTCGCCCCCGTCATCCGGTGAGCACGGCCCCCGGGGCGGGCGGACCGCCACCGGGGGAGTGCGGTGCAACGTACCGGCGGCGGAAAGGGTCACCGCGCTCCGGTCCGGTGGGCGGTGTCGGCAACGGCACCGCCCACCGGCGTGTCGGCCCGGCGGCTGGGCCGACCGGGTGCCGTGCGCGGGTCCCGGCGGCGTGTCCGTGGCCGGCTGATCCAAATGATCGTCATACCGGCTCAGCATCGGAGGATGGTCCGCTACCTCCGTCCGGCGGCGCTCTCGGCCGCCACCCTCGTGCTGCTGCTGGCCACCGACGGGGCGGCCGTGCCCGGTGGGCGCCTGCGGCTGGAGACGACGGCGAGTACCTCCGCCGCCCGTGACGCCGCCCGTGACGCCGCCCGTGACGCCGCCCGTGACGCCGCCCGTGACGCCACTCGCCCCGCCCGCCCCGACGGCCCGGCCCACCCCGGGGCGCCCGCCCCGCTGCCGCCGCCGACCGTGCTGCCCGACCCCGGTCCGGCCAAGCTGGCGGGCCTGCCCCGGACGGTCTTCACCGGCAGCGGCTTCGACGCCTGCAGCGCCCCGCCGTTGGACGTCATGCGCACCTGGCGCGGCGCCTCCCCGTACGGTGCGGTCGGCATCTACAGCAGCGGCCGGCAGCGGGCCTGCCCGCAGCCGCAGCTGACCGCCGCCTGGGTGCGCCAGGTCCGCGCGCTGGGCTGGCGCCTGGTGCCGATCCACGCCGGCCGGCAGGCGCCGTGCCGCACCGATCTGGAGCGGTCCCGGCGGATCGACCCGGCCCGCGCCGTCCGGCAGGGCCGGGACGAGGCGGCGGAGGCGGTCCGCGCGCTGCGGGCGCTGGGCCTGGGGCAGGGCAGTCCGGTCTACCTGGACCTGGAGTCCTACCCGTCGGGCGACGCGGCCTGCGGACGGGCGGTGGTCGACTTCGCGCTCGGCTGGACCCAGGCCCTGCACGCCGCCGGCTACCGGTCCGGGTTCTACTCCGGCCTCGACTCCGGCGTCGGCGACCTGGCGGCCTGCGCCCGCGCGGGCGCCGCCCCGCTGCCCGACGCGCTCTGGTACGCCCGCTGGGACGACCGGACCAGCACGGACGGGCGCGGCGTCCTCGACGCGGACCAGTGGAGCCGGCACCAGCGCGCCCACCAGCAGGTCGGCAACGCGACCGAGAGCCACGGCGGCGCCGCGCTGCGCGTGGACCGCGACCAGCTCGACACCCTCGTCGCGCGCTGAGTCCCGGAGGCGAGCCCACCGGGCCGCCGTCAGCCCACCGAGCCGCCGTCAGCCCGCCGGGAAGAGCGTGCGCTCCACGTGCTGCGTGTCGGTGTACTCGCGCACCGAGGCGATCCGCCCCTCCCGCACCACGAACACCCCCAGGCACGGGTTGTGGTAGGTCGCCCCACTCGCCGCGGTGCCGTGCGAGAGCCACTCGGCGACCACCTGCTCGCCCTGGGCCAGCACGTTGGTCAGCGTCACACTGGGCGCCCCGCCGGGGGCGAAGAGCCGCCCGGCCCCGCCCAGGAAGTCGTTGACGATCGCGTCGCGGCCCTGCCAGACCCTGGTCAGCGGCAGGTCCCCGGGGTAGCTCCAGGTGGCGTCCTCGGCGAAGCTGTCGGCCATCACCGCCAGGTCTCCGGCGGCCACCGCCTCGACGTAGCGCACCACCACGGCCGTCGGGTCGAGCTCGTTCACGGTCTTCTCCCTCACTCGTGTGTTGACATGACGATCACTTCGAAGAACTCGCGGGGTCGGCCCACGGTTCGTAGCCCACGGCCCGCAGCCCGCAGCCCGCAGCCCGCAGCCTTATCCCACGGTCAGCACGGCGTTCCCCCGCACCCGCCGCTCGCGCAGGTCGGCCAGCACCTCGCCGGTGTGGCTCCAGTCGCGGACCGTGCCGATCTCGGGGTGCAGCCGCCCCTCGGCGGTGAGCCCGACCAGGGTGGCCAGGTCCGGGCCGTCCGGGCCGTCCACGTCGGCGTAGCTGAACTGGCGCAGGGTGGCGCCGGTCGGCCCGCGCAGCAGGTCGAAGAAGTCCAGCGTGACCGGCCGGCGACTGGCCTGGCCGAACCAGATGAGCAGCCCGCGCGGCGCCAGCCGGTCCAGCGCGAGCGGCAGCGCCTCGCCGCCGGTGGACTCCAGGACGACGTCGAAGGGGCCCACCGCGTCCGCGACCCGGTGCACGACGTCGGCCGCGCCGAGCTCGCTCAGCCGCCCGCCGCGCTGCGCCGAGGCGCTGACCGCGGTGACACCGGCGCCGGCCGCGGCGGTCAGCTCGGCGACGTAGTGGCCGACCCCGCCGGAGGCGCCGGTGAGCAGGATCCGCCGGCCCGCCAGGTGCCCGGTGTGCCGGCCGGCGGTGCGCAGCAGTCGCAGCGCGGTCAGGCCGGCGAACGGCAGGGCGGCGGCCTCGACGGCGGTCAGCCGGTCGGGGATCGGGGCCAGCGCGTCGGTCGGGACGGCGACGAACTCGGCCCACCCGCCGGCCGGCGGATGCCCCACCACCCGGCGCCCGACCGCGGGTCCCGACCCGTCGGGCGCCGCCTGCACCACCAGCCCGGCGACGTCCTTGCCGGGCCGCCACCCACCCGCCGGCGGCCGTTCCAACTGGAAGGTCTCGCCCCGGTTCACCGAGTACGCCTCGACCTTGACCAGTACCTCGTTCGCCCGCGGCACCGGCATCTCGACCTCGCCGAGCCGCACCCCGGGCGCCTCACCGTCGTTCTCCCGCGCCGCCAGATAGGCCCTCATCGTGCTGCTCCCCCTCTGCGCCGCGCTGCGGCGGGACCCGTCCGATCCGGCGGACCGCCCTTGGGTGACCAGCAAACCGCCGCCCGCCCGGGCCGGTCCAACAACCGCCGACCGGCCTTGACAACCAACGGTTGTCGGCGAGGATGACGGGTGTGGATCTCGATCTCGCCCAGGTGCGCGCCTTCCTCGCGACCGCCGAGCACCGGCACTTCCGGCGCGCCGCCGAGGAGCTCGCGCTGACCCAGCAGGCGCTCTCCAAGCGGATCGCCCGGCTGGAGCAGGGGCTCGGGGAACGGCTGCTGGAACGCGGCGCGGGCGGCGTGGAGCTGACGGCGGCGGGTGCGCGCTTCCTGGAACCGGCCCGGGCGGCGCTGGCCGCGGCGAACGCCGCCGTGGAGGCGGTGCGCGGCACGGTCCGACCGGTTCGCCTGGACGTCTGGGGGCACCTCTTCGCGCCCCTGCGCACCGTCCGCCAGGTGGTGGACGACCCGGCGGCGCACGGTCCGGCCCCGGTCGAGGTCGGCCTCGGGCGCGATCTCCCCTCGGCGGCCGGTGCGTTGCTGCGCGGCGAGGTGGACGCCGGGTTCGGCCGCCGGTACCCGCTGGGCGAGGGGCGGGACGGGGCGCTGGCGCACCGCCTGGTGCGGCTGGAGCCGGTCGACGCGGTCCTCGGCCCGGACCACCCGCTGGCCGGCGCGGACGCGCTGCGCCCCACCGACCTGCGGCACGGCCGTCTCCTGCTGCCGGCGGCGCTGGACCGGCTGGACTTCCTGCAGCGGTTCGCCGAGCGGTTCGGCGTGGCGGGGGTGGTGGTGGAGGCGAACCTGGGGGTCGAGCACTTCCTGCCCCGGCTGCGTGACGTGCCGGACGGGTTCACCCTGGTGCCGGCCGAGGTCCCGCTGCCGCCCGGCGTGCGCGCCGTGCCGCTGGTGGACCCGACCCCGCTCTACGCCTGGTCGTTGATCTGGCCGCGCGAGCGGCCGCACCCCGGGGTCGCGGAGCTGCTGCGCGGCTTCGTCGAGGTCGGGCGCCGGCACCGCTGGCTGGAGTACCGCCCGGGCCGTGACTGGTTGCCGGAGGCCGACCAGGGTGAGCTGCCCGACCGGCCCTGAGCGGACCGGGCTGAGCTGCTCGTCTCATTCGCCGTGGCCTTGCTGACAACCGGCGCCGTCGGCGACAGAATCGCTGCGGACCACTCGGCTACCGGCAGGTAGCAAGCCGGGCCGGCGCCGGCGGCGGTTGCGGCGCCGGCCCCGGCACCCCGGCCGGCCGGGTCAGCCGAGCGGCCCGCAGGTAGCAGCCCGGTCAAGGAGGACCCGCGTGTTCAGCACCATGCAGGACGTACCACTCACCGTCGCCCGGATCCTGGAGCACGGGTCGACCATCCACGGCCGGGCCACCGTGACCACCTGGACCGAGCAGGGCCCCTCCGTGCGCACCTTCGCCGAGATCGGCGCCCGCGCCGCCCAGCTCGCCCACGCGATCCGCGACGAGCTGGGCATGACGCGCGACAGCGTGCTGGCCACGCTGATGTGGAACAACGCCGACCACCTGGAGGCCTACCTCGCCGTCCCCGCCATGGGCTCGGTGCTGCACACCCTCAACCTGCGCCTGCCGGCTGCCCAGTTGGCCTTCATCATCAACCACGCCGCGGACCACGCGATCATCGTCAGCGGCAGCGTGCTGCCGATGCTGGCCGGTGTGCTGCCGCAACTCGCCCCGACACTGCGGCACATCGTGGTCAGCGGGGAGGGCGACCGCACGCTGCTGGCCGGCTTCGCTGGCACCGTGCACGACTACGAGGAGCTCATCGCCGGGCGGCCCACGACGTTCCCCTGGGAGCGCGAGATCGACGAGCGGCGGCCCGCGATGATCTGCTACACCTCGGGAACCACCGGTGATCCCAAGGGAGTCGTCTACAGCCACCGGTCGATCTACCTGCACTGCCTGCAGGTCAACTCGGCCGCCACCTTCGCGCTCACCCCGCAGGACACCGCGCTGCCGGTGGTCCCGATGTTCCACGTCGGCGCCTGGGGCGTGCCGCACGCGGCCTTCATGTCCGGCAGCAACCTGCTGATGCCGGACCGCTTCCTGCAGCCGCAGCCGCTGGCCACCATGATCGACCTGGTCCGGCCGACCGTCAGTGCCGCCGTGCCGACCATCTGGAACGGCTTGCTGGATGAGCTGGACCACCCCACCGCTCGCGAAACCCCTTACGACACCTCGTCGTTGAGGATGGTCGTGATCGGCGGCTCGGCCTGTCCGCCGGCCCTGATGCGCGGCTTCGAGGAGCGCCACGGGATCAAGGTGGTGCACGCCTGGGGCATGACCGAGACCTCGCCCCTGGGCACCTTCGCCCTTCCGCCGGCCGGGCTCAGCGAGCAGGAGGAGTGGCGCTACCGGATCACCCAGGGCGTCTTCCCCGCCTCGGTGGAGGCCCGGCTGTCCGGCCCCGACGGCGAGCGGATGCCGCACGACGGCGTCTCCGCAGGCGAGTTGGAGGTGCGCGGCCCGTGGATCGCGGGTGCCTACTACGGCGGCGCCGGGCAGGAGCCCGAGCGGCCCGAGGACAAGTTCACCGAGGACGGCTGGCTGCGCACCGGGGACGTCGGCACCATCACGCCCGACGGTTTCCTCACCCTCACCGACCGCGCCAAGGACGTCATCAAGTCCGGTGGTGAGTGGATCAGTTCGGTCGAGCTGGAGAACCACCTGATGGCCCACCCGCAGGTCGCGGAGGCCGCCGTGGTCGCCGTCCCGGACCAGAAGTGGGGCGAACGCCCGCTCGCCACCGTGGTGTTGCGCCCCGGTGCCACGGTCGACCTGGCCGCCCT
Organism: Kitasatospora nipponensis; assembly: GCF_039528135.1. Lineage (NCBI taxonomy): Bacteria > Bacillati > Actinomycetota > Actinomycetes > Kitasatosporales > Streptomycetaceae > Kitasatospora > Kitasatospora nipponensis. Next base: position 10,168 of record NZ_BAAALF010000161.1, read on the forward strand.
GCGGGCCTTCCTGGCCGAGCGGGTGGCCTCCTGGCAGCTGCCCGAGCGCTGGGCGCTGGTCGAGGCGGTGCCGAAGACCTCGGTCGGCAAGTTCGACAAGAAGGTGATCCGCGCCGCCTACGCCGCCGACGAGTTGGCCGTGACGGTGCTGGGGAAGTAGCCCTCGGCACAACGACGCCGAGCCCCCCCCCCCCCCCCCCCCCGGGCCCCCCCCCCGCCGCACCCGCGGCGGGGGCTCGCTCGCTTGCTCGTGCGGCGGCCGGGCTCAGCCCGCCGTCTCCACCTCGCCCAGGGCGCCGATCCGGCCCAGCAGGTCGACGATCCGGGACTGCACGTCCGCGCTGGTCGAGCGCTCGGCGAGGAAGAGCACCGTCTCGCCGGTCCGCAGCCGCGGCAGTTCGGCCGGGTCCAGGTCCATCGAGGTGTAGACGACCAGCGGGGTGCGGTGCAGCCGGTCGTTGGCCCGCAGCCAGTCCAGCAGGCCGAGCCGGCGGCGGCGGATCTGCAGCAGGTCCATCACCACCAGGTTGGGCTGCACGCTGCTGGCCTTGGAGACCGCGTCGTTCTCCGAGACGGCGTGCTCGACGTGCATGCCGCGCCGCTCCAGGCTGCTGGTCAGCGCGGCGGCGATGTCCGGGTCGCCCTCCACCAGCAGGACCCGCGCCGCGTGGTTCTCGCTGTCCCGGGGGGCCAGCGCGCGCAGCAGCACGGCCGGGTCGGCGCCGTAGGCGGCGTCCCGGGTGGCCTGGCCCAGGCCGGCGGTGACCAGCACCGGCACCCGGCTGTTGAGCGCGGCGGTGCGCAGCGACTGCAGGGCGGTGCGGGTGATCGGCCCGGTCAGCGGGTCGACGAAGAGTGCGGCCGGGTAGGCCGCTATCTGCGCGTCGACCTCCTCGCGGGAGCGGACGATCACCGGACGGTAGCCGCGGTCCTGCAGCGCCTGCTTGGTCGACGGGTCCGGCTCGGGCCAGACCAGCAGGCGGCGCGGGCGGCCGTCGGCGGCCGGGGTCACCATCGTCGGGTAGTCCGGGTACTCGGGGACCCGCGCGGCGGCCTCGGCGGCGCCGGCGGGCAGCGCCGGGTCGTCCTCGCCGGAGAGCCGGGGCAGCCGGGCGTCGCTCTGCGAGGAGGCGTCGACCCCGTGGCCGGGGCCCGCGTGACCCGGTCCCGCATGACCAGTACCGCCCTGCGCCCCCTGGGCGGGGGCCAGTTCGGCGATCGGGCGCGGTGCGACCCGCTGTTCGAGGGCCGCGTCGCCCGGCAGAGCGGGTGCGGGTCGCACGGGCGCACCGGGGCCGCCCGGCGCGGCAGCCGGGGCCGGGGCGGGGAAGGCCGCGGGGAAGGCGCTGGCGAAGCCGGAGGGCCGAGGCGGCGTCAGCTCGCCCAGACCGGTGCCGACCGGCACCTGCTGCGGCGCCGCGGGGGCGTTCGGGCCGCCGGGCAGCGCCGGGGCCGGTGACTGGGCCGGAACGGTCGCGGGCAGGACGGCGGACTCGGCCAGCGCGAGCGCGGCCGACGGCGCACCGGTGCCGGCCGTGCCGTGGTCGGCGCTCCCGTGGCCGGCGCCGGCGTCGCCCGGTCGGGGCGGCTCCAGCGCGATGGGGCCGTTGCCCCCCTGGGAGGGCGGGCCCTGCTGCCCGTCGGGTCCGGCCGGGATGCCGAGCCGGCGCCGGCGTCCGGTGGGCTGCTGGTCCGGGGCGGCCGCGGCGCCCTCGGCGTCCGGCGCCGAGGGGTAACCGGCCGTCGGCGGCTGCGCGGGGATGGGCGGCAACGCGTGTTCGAGACCGGGGTAGACCGGTGCGCCGGGGTCGGGCAGGCCGGGCAGGGCCGGCAGGCCCGGGGAGTGGGACGCCTGCGCGGGCACCGGTAGGGCTCGCCTGCGGCGGGCCGGTTGCTGCGCGCCGGGTGCCTCACCGGCCGGGTCCTGCGGCCCGCCCACCGGCACCGGCGCCATGCCGTCACCGTGGCCGGCGGGCCCGCCGGGTCCCAGCGCGAAGGGGCCGCGGGCGGGCTCGGGACGCTCCGGGCCCGGGCCCGACGCGGGGCCGTCCGCGGGGTCGGAGGGGCCGGGGCCGAGCGCGATGGGACCGAGCGCGGTGCCCTGCTGCTCGCCGCCCTCGGCGCGGGCCAGCGCCCGCCGCCCGCCGGTCCGCCCGCCTGACGGGCCCTCGGCCGCCACGGCGTTCCCGCCCTGACCGCCCTGACCGCCCTGACCGCCCTGACCGCCCTGACCGCCCTGGCCGATCCCGCGCCCCTCGCTGCGGTCGTCCGCACCGGCGGCCTGCTCCGGCCCCCGGCCCGCCCGCTCGCCGGCGGGCGCCGCGGGGCCGGGACCGGCCATGCCCGGCAGGTCCGGCAGCACCGCGGTGTCCGTCTCGCGCCGCGGCGGGGTCCAGCGGCAGCTCCACGACGTAGGTGGTGCCCGCGTGGTTGGGCAGTTCGTGCGGCTGGAGGACCCCGGCGTGCCGCTCGACCAGACCGCGCGCGATCGGTACGTGCACCCGGCTGCCGCCGCGGCCCGGGCCGCGCACCTCGATCCGGGCGACGTCGCCGCGCTGCGCCGCGGCCAGCACCAGCATCGGCGGCTGGCCGCCCGCGGTGCCGTCCGAGCCGGGCGCGCCGGCGTCGCCGTGCGCGGCGGACAGCGTCGTGCCGCTCACGTCGGCCACCAGGTAGGCCAGCGCCTGGGCGAGCCGCTCGTGGTCGGCGGTCACCTCGACGGGCGCGGCGTGCACCGAGAAGCGCAGCCGTCCGGGGCCGGTCAGCTGGGTGGCGTACTCCACCGCGCCGGCGATCAGCTTGTCGAGCGTGGTCTGCGTGCGGTCCAGCCCGTCCGCGCTCTCGCGCGGTTCGCGGCCGGCCTTCGGGTCGGGTCTCTCGGCGCCGTCACGACCCTCGCGCCCCGACGCGCCGGCCCCGCCCGTGCCGGCCCCGCCCGTGCCGGCCCCGCCCGCGGTGGCCCCGCCGGTGCCGGTGCCGGCCGCGCTGTCGGCGCCGTGCTCGAAGCTCTGGTGGGCCAGTACGCCGTCGATCAGCAGGCCGAACCGCCGGCAGTCGTCGGCCAGGGCCCGCAGCGTCCAGTTGGCCTCGGGCCAGAGCTGGCCCGCGGGGTCGCCGGCCAGCGTGTCGATCCGTCGCCGCAGCGCGGCCAGCGCGCCGCTGACCTCGCTCTCCAGGACCGCCGTCAGGTGGTCGACCCGGGCGGTGAGGGCCAGCTCGCGGGTGCGGTCGGTGAAGGTCATCACCGCGCCGACCAGCTGGTCGCCGTCGCGCACCGGAGCCGTCGTCAGGTCGACGGTGACCGCGCGGCCGTCCTTGCGCCAGAGCGTCGCGCCGCGCACCCGGTGCTTGCGGCCGGAGGAGAGGGTGTCGAGCAGCGCCGACTCCTCGGCGGCCAGCGGCGTGCCGTCCGCCCGCGAGTGCTGGACGAGCGGGTGCAGTTCGCGCCCGCCCAGCTCGCTGGCGCGGAAGTCCAGGATGTGCGCGGCCGCCGGGTTGACCAGGACGACCCGGCCCTCCAGGTCCACGCCGAGCACGCCCTCGGCGGCGGCGCGCAGGATCATCTCGGTCTGCTTGTGCTGGCGGCGCAGCTCCGCCTCGACGCCGAGCCGGCTGGACAGGTCGCGCACCAGGAGCAGCAGCAGGTCACCGGGGCCCGAGCCGGTGCGCGGGCTGTCCCGGTAGGGGTCGTAGGGGACGAGCGGGGAGAGCGCGTAGCCGCGGCCCTCGCTGCTGTTCTCGTCCGCGAAGTCGTTGCCGGACACCTCGACGGGGAACGTGCTGCCGTCGGTGCGGCGCGCGGTCATCCGCACCGGCTTGTCGGCCTCGTCCTGGTCGCGGGGCGCGGGACGCATCGAGCCGGGGATCCGGCTCGGGTCGAAGTCGGGGAGCAGGTCGAGGACGCCCATCCCGACCAGGGAGGTGCCGGGGGCCTGCAGGCTGCGCACGGCGGCGTGGTTGGCGTCCACCACGGTGCCGTTGCTGTTGACCAGCAACAGGGCGTCCGGGAGGGCGTCGAGTATCGCGGCGAGGCGAGCAGCGCCTCGGATCGGCCTGCTGCTCACGTCGACAGGTCTCCTCACGACTTACGACTTGCGGCTCGCGTACTGCTCGCCGGGCGGCTCCGGGGGTTGGAGTATCCCATTGTTTTTGCCGAGAGGACGACCGGCCTAGTAACGTTGTCAGCGGTTGGTGCCAGGGCCCAAGGCTGTGGCATCATCACCTGCACGCGGACTTCGCCGGCAACGGCCTGGTCCAAGTGGATGGAGGCTTCGCCTAGTCCGGTCTATGGCGCCGCACTGCTAATGCGGTTTGGGTTTTACCGCCCATCGAGGGTTCAAATCCCTCAGCCTCCGCCTCACCAGGGGCCCCGCCGACTTCGGTCGGCGGGGCCCCTGGCGTTTCGTCCCCCCGGGGGCGCCGCGAGGCCGGCGGACCGCGGGGGCGGAGCCCGACAGGGCCGCCCGAATCAATGGATTTCACCCCAGGTCGGCGGTCATGTAATGTTGTCCCCGCACCGCCCCGGTGGGTAGAACCGCCGGAGCGAGCGCTCATAGCTCAACGGATAGAGCACTTGACTACGGATCAAGAGGTTGCAGGTTCGAATCCTGCTGAGCGCACCGCGAAGACGAGGCCCCAGGCTCCGGCCGGGGCCTCGTCGCTTGCGAAGTGCGCGGAGGGTCCGCCCGGTATCGGGTAGGCTGTCCAAGCAGTCCGCAGGGTGGTTCCGACCGCTCTGAGGGCGCTCATAGCTCAACGGATAGAGCACTTGACTACGGATCAAGAGGTTGCAGGTTCGAATCCTGCTGAGCGCACCAGTCAGACCGAAAGCCCCTCCTCGGAGGGGCTTTCGGCGTTCCGGGGCCACCCGCCTGAGCCCGCGTCCGGCTCGGTCAGCTCGGCCAGGCGGCGGTGCGCAGGGCGCGGCTGAGGGTGGAGGGCAGCAGTCCCAGGGCCAGCAGCCCGGCGAGGACGGCCAGCGCGGTGCCCGGCGCCACCCGGTCCAGCAGCAGGCCGCTGCCCATCGTGCCGGCCGGGAGCCCGAGCATGACGGTGGTCATGGTGACGGCGATCACCCGTCCGCGGACCGCGTCGGGCACCTGCTGGAAGATCAGCACGTCGACCATCACGCGCAGCGCGGGCATCGCCAGGTTCATCGCGGCCAGGGCGAGGAAGACCACGACCGGCCCGCCCGGCAGCAGCGGGGCCAGCATCAGCGGCACGCAGAGCCAGGCGGCGGCCAGCAGCAGCCGGCCCGGGCCGGCCAGCCGGTGCAGGTGGCCGACCAGGAAGGTGCCGGCGATCGCGCCGACCGCCTCGCCGGCCAGGGTCAGGCCGATGCCCGCGGTGGAGCCGCCGCGGTCGCGCAGCAACACCATCACGGTCAGCGTCATGGCCGCGCCGACCAGGTTGAGCACGACGGCCGCACCGAGGGTGGCCCGCAGCAGCGGACTCTCCCGCAGCGGCCGGAACCCGGCCCAGGCGCTGTCGGAGCGGGCGGTGCGAGCGCCGGCAGGGGTCGGCCGCCCGTCGTAGCGCACCGCGCAGACCGCCGTGAAGGAGAGCAGCGAGCCGATGGCGGTGCCCAGGAAGGGCACCACCCGCCCGAGCGCGAGGAGCAGCCCGGCCAGCGGCGGGCCGGCCAGCGCGGCGGCGTTGCCGCGCAGCTCGTCTTGGGCGAGCGCCTGGCGCAGCTGGGAGGTCGGCACCACCGCGCGCACCGCCAGGGTGCGCACCGGCCCGCCGTACGCGGTGGCGGCCCCGATCACGGCGGCGACCAGCAGCGCCTGCGGCACGCTGAAGTGACGCAGGGCCAGTGCCACCACCGAGCTCACGGCGGCCAGGCAGCGCACCCCGTCGGCGGCCAGCAGCACCCGCCGCCGGTCCCGGCGGTCGGCCACCGCGCCGCCGTGCAGCCCGAAGGCCACCGAGGTGGCGAACTGCACCGCCCCGAACGCGCCGGCCAGGGCGGGCGAGCCGGTCATCGTCAGCAGCAGGAGCGGATAGGCGGTGTCGGCCAGCCGCGAGCCCAGCAGCGAGCAGGCCGAACCGGCCCAGAGCAGTTGGAAGCGACGGTTGCGGCGCAGCGGCGGGTCGTCGGGCGGGTGGATCGCCGGGGCGGTGACGGCCTCGGTGGCGTCCGTGGGCATGGCGGTTCCTTTCTCCCCATGGAGAGCATTCACTATCTCGTGAATGATGACCTGAAGGTGACCGCTGCCACAAGGCTGAACCGTGCGAAACTTGGCGGGTGGCGGACTCGACGACGGACCCAGCGACCGACCCGGTGCCCCCGTTCGGGGCGGCCGACCGGGTGGTGGACGACGTCGCCACCCTCAAGGCGCTCGCCGACCCGCTGCGGCTGGGCATCCTCAACACGCTGCACCGCTACGGGCCGCAGCCGCTGACGGTCAAGGAGATCGCCGCCGTGCTCGGCGAGCCGCAGACCAAGCTCTACCGGCACGTCAAGCAGCTGGAGAAGGCCGAGCTGATCGCGGTGGCCGGCACCCGGCTGGTCTCCGGGATCGTGGAGAGCCGCTACCAGGCCTGCCAGGAGGGGCTGCGGCTGTCGGGGCAGATCTTCGCGGCCGACTCGCCGGACCGGCCGGAGGCGCTCGCGGCGATGCTCGCGGCCCTCGACACGGTCCGCGCCCAGTTCGAGCGCGACTTCCTGAACGACCGGATCGACTACACGCCACCGCGCGACGGTTCGGCGGGCATGGCCGGGATCTTCGCGCACTCCGGCTTCCGGCTGCGCCCCGAGCGGGCGGACCGGCTGCGGGCGGCGATCCGCGCGGCGCTGGCGGAGGCCGCGGCCGACGAGGTGGGCGCGGACGACGAGGGCGACGCGGTCGAGCTGGTCCTCTTCACCCTCCTGTACGAGGCCAAGCCCCCGACCGGGTGAGGGCCGGTGCCACCGTACGGGTGGTCCTGCCGCGCGCCGTCGAAGTGGTCGTCGTGACGCGGCGTTAGATCGTGATTCCTTCTTGTCACATCGTGTGCACTGGAGGGTCTCATGACCGCGAGATGGCCACGGGTACGCCGCCACCCCCGAGGAAGCCGCCGGTCGTTCGCGGTCGCCTCGATCCTGGCGCTCGGACTCACGCTCGGCTGGCTCCCCGCCGTCTCCCTGGCCCAGCAGTCGCCGGACGGCTGGTCGGCCGAGCACCGCGCGGTGCTCCGCTCCGGCCTGGCCGTCGACCTCGACTTCGAGGCGGTCCCCGGGGTCAGCGCGCAGGCGGCGGACGGATCGCTGGGCGACGGCGGTCAGAGCGGCGCGCCGTCCGGCGGCACGGACCGCCAGCCCGCGCCCTCCTACGCCGACGGGGTGCGGCCCGGCGCCCCCGCGCAGACCTTCCGGCTCACCGAGGACCGCCCGCAGGCCGACGGCGCCTGGCGCACCCTGGGCACCCTCCAGCTCACCTTCTCGCGCCCGGTCCGCAACCCCCGCCTGCACGTCAGCGGGCTGGCCGCCACCGCCACCGGCCCCGGCGGCAGCACCTCGACCGCCGTCCGACTGGCCGTCACCGGCGGCAGCCCGGCCGGGCCCGCGCTCACGGCCCGCTCGCCGTGGCACGGCTGGACGGTGGCCGGCGGCGCGCTCACCCCCGACGGCGGTGCCGACGGCGGCGCGGGCGGCAGCGGCGGCGCCGGGCTGGACCCGGCCGGCACGCTGGAGCTGGACGGCACCTTCGACACCGCGATCTTCCGCGTCGAGCAGCGCACCACCCCCTCGCCCGGCAGCACCACCCCCGCCCCGGCGCTGCGCCAGGCCTTCACCGTGACGCTGGACGAGACCCTCGGCAGCGCGCCGCAGGACTACGGCAACGCCTCGCACGTGGTCTCCGACCTCTTCCTCGGTGCCGACGCGGCGAGCCCGGCCCCCGGACCGACCAGCGGGCGCCGCGGCACGGTGCCGGCGCCAGCACCGCCGGAGATCCAGCCCGGCCGGGTCGAGCACCTCACCAACGACCCGACCGTGCTCTTCCCGCGAGAAGCGGCGATCGGCGACTACTACGACGTGACCGTGCCGGTCAGCACCGACGGTGGCGCCGCCACGCTGGCCGGCTGGATCGACTTCGACCGCAACGGCCACTTCGACGCCAGCGAGCGGGCGCAGGCGGACCTGCTGCCCGGTGCGACCAGCGCGACCCTGGAGTGGATCGTCCCGCCGGACGTCTCGGCGGGGGACACCTGGGCCCGGCTGCGGATCGCCCGCGACCCGGCGCAGGTGGTCTCGCCCGACGGCTTCGCGGACGCCGGCCAGGTCGAGGACCAGTCCGTGCGGCTCGCGGTCGGCGCGGCCAAGCCGGAGCTGGTCAGCCCGGTGGCCGGGTCGGAGGTCGGCGACGCCCGGCCCGAGTTCCGCGGCGACGCCGGGGTGCCCGGCGCGAGCGTGCTGGTACGGGAGGGGACGGTGACGCTCTGCCAGGCCCGGGTGGCCGCGGACGGCGGCTGGTCCTGCCGCAGCGGCGCCGCGCTCGTACCGGGCGGACACACCGTGCTGCCCGTCGAGACCACCAGCGGCGGCGTGCTGCTGACGGGCGATCCGGTGCGGATCACGGTGAACACGACGCCGCCGCCGGCGCCGGTGTTCACGCTGCCCGAGTTCACCAACGACCCCGGCCTGCTGCTCACCGGCACGGGCGGGGCCGGCAGCACCGTCGCGGTCACCGACACCGCCGGCGGGGAGCTGTGCCGGACGGCGGTACGGGCCGACCGGTCGTGGTCCTGCCTGCCGGTGGAGGAGCTGGCCGAGGGCGCGCACGTCCTGACCGCCACGGCGGTGGACCCGGCCGGCCACCGCACGGCGGGCCGGGCGACCACGCTGGTGGTGGACACCGTGCCGCCCGCCGCGCCGATGATCACGCTCCCGGGGCCGGGCGAGGAACTGCGGGTGTCCCGCCCGCGGCTGGCCGGCCGGGGCGAGCCGGGGGCCGCCGTGACGGTGGTCTCCGGGGCGGACGGGGCGCTCTGCGGGGCGGTCGTGGCGGTGGACGGGAGCTGGACCTGCGGCGCGGTGCGCGACCTGGGGCCGGGTGACCAGCTGCTGACCCCGACCGCGACGGACCGGGCGGGCAACGCCACGGCGGGCACGGCGATCCGGGTCCACGTGGCGCCGGGCGCGGTGGTGACGAGCCCGGCGACGCTGAGTGCGAGTGCGAGCGCTTCGCCGACGCCGACGCCGACGCCGACG
>NZ_BAAALF010000162.1:0-19354 GCF_039528135.1 Kitasatospora nipponensis
GCCTGACCGCGCGCACCACCGCCGGCTTCTCGCTGCTCGGCGTCAGCTGGGACGACCCGGACGCGGTGCCGCCCGGCGGCGTCCAGGTCCGCACCCGGGCGGCCGGGCGCGGTGCCTGGAGCGCCTGGCGCGCCCTGCCCACCGACTCCGAGGACCAGCCCGAGCAGGCCGAGCGGACCGCCCCCGGCACCCGCGCCGCCACCGCCCCGCTCTGGGTGGGCCCCAGCGACGGGGTCGAGGTCCGGGCCGGTGGGTCGGGCCCGCTCCCGGCCGGCCTGCGGGTCGACCTGGTCGACCCCGGTGCCGCGCCCCGCGCCGCCGCGCCCGCCGCCGAGCCGCCGGCCCCGCGGCTGGCCCCGGGGGTGGACCACCAGGCCCCGCGGCCCGGCATCGTCACCCGCTCGGGGTGGGGCGCCGACGAGTCGCTGCGCGAGTCGGGCTTCGTCTACACCGGCGACGTCCGTGAGGTCTTCGTGCACCACACCGACACGGGCAACGACTACAGCTGCTCCGACGCCCCGGCGATCATCCGCGGCATCTACCAGTACCACGTGCAGACCAACGGCTGGCGGGACATCGGGTACAACTTCCTGGTCGACCGCTGCGGTCAGATCTACGAGGGCCGGGCCGGCGGCGTGGCCCGCTCGGTCCTGGGCGCGCACACGCTGGGCTTCAACACCGACTCGTCCGGCGTCGCGGCGATCGGCACCTTCGACGACGCCCAGCCGCCGCAGGCCCAGGTCGAGGGCGTGGCCAAGATCGCGGCCTGGAAGCTCGGCCTGACCGGGCGCGACGCCGGCGGCAGCGTCACCCTCACCTCGGCCAGCAGCGGCAGCCGCTACCCGCAGGGCACCTCGCACACCTTCAGCGCCATCTCCGGCCACCGGGACGCGTTCAACACCGACTGCCCGGGCGACACCCTGGCCAACCGGCTGGGTGACATCCGCGCGCTGGCCTCCCACCTCCAGGGCCGTCAGTAGCGCGGTAGACACTGGACGGGTGGACGACGCCCCCCACGAGCGCGCCTGGGTCCCCGACCGGCCGCTCGACCTGCACCGCACCCTCGCCCCGCTGCGCCGCGGTCCGGGCGACCCGGCCTGCCGGCTGGCCGGCGACGGGTCGCTCTGGCGGGCGTCGCGCACCCCGGCCGGCCCGGGCACGCTGCGGGTGGCCGAGCGGGCCGGCGAGGTGCGGGCGCAGGCCTGGGGGCCGGGCGCGGCCTGGCTGCTGGAGCGGCTGCCGGTGCTGCTGGGCGCCACCGACGACCCGTCAGGCCTGCTGCTGCCGCCGGGCCCGCTGCGCGAGGCCCAGCGCACCCACCCGGGCCTGCGGCTGTGCCGCACCGGCCTGGTGCTGGAGTCGCTGGTGCCGGCGATCCTGGAGCAGAAGGTCACCTCGGACGAGGCGTACCGGGCCTGGCGGCTGCTGCTGCGCGACTTCGGCACCCCGGCCCCCGGCCCCGCCCCGGGCACGGCGTACGGGACCGCCCAGGGCCTGCGGGTAGCGCCGTCCGCCCGCGAGTGGGCGCTGATCCCCTCCTGGGAGTGGCACCGGGCCGGCGTCGACCCCAAGCGCGCGGCCACCGTCCAGCGGGCGGTGCGGCTGGCCCCGCGGCTGGAGCAGGCCTCCGGCTTCGCGCACGCCGAGGCCTTCGCCCGGCTCACCGCGGTGCCCGGGATCGGGCACTGGACGGCCGCCGAGACCCTGCAGCGCAGCAACGGCGACGCCGACGCGGTCTCGGTCGGCGACTACCACCTGGCGAACTTCGTCGGCTGGGCGTTGGCCGGCCGCCCCCGCTCCGACGACGCCCAGCTCCTCGAACTGCTCGCCCCCTACGCCCCGCACCGCCACCGGGTCTGCCGCCTGATCGGCCTCACCGGCCTCCGCCCGCCGCGCTACGGCCCCCGGCTGACCCCCAACGACCACCGCTCCCGCTGACCCGCTGACCCACAGGACTGAACGCCGACCGCCACCGGGGTCGCCCAGGCGCCGGCCGGCACGGCACCTGGGAGCCCGCCCGCCCTGACGTGGTGTACACACCGGCGCGTACACTGGGCGCATGGCTGACGCACTGAGTATTCGTGACGCCCGGGCCCACCTCGCTGAGGTGGTGTCGAAGGCCGAGGCCGGCGAGATCACGGTGATCACGCGCAAGGGCGAGCGTGTGGGTGCGGTCGTGCCGATCTCGATCCTGGACGCCATTGAGGACGCCGCCGACGAACTGGCCGCCCGCGAGGCGCAGGCGCACCGTGACGACCCGACCGTCAGCATGGCCGAGCTCCTCGCGGACCTGTTCGCCGACCCCGGCACGGCATCGGGTGGGGCGGCGTGAAGTACGCGTTCCGCTTCACCACGCACGCCGGACGCCAACTGAGGGCCATCGGTCAGACCGAGGCGCTGCGCATCCTCACCGCGCTGACACCACTGGGAGACGATCCCTACGCCGAGGGTCTCGGCATCAGGAAGCTCAGCGGACACGAAGGCCTGTACCGCCTGCGAGTCGGTGAGTACCGCCTGATCTACGAAGTGCGGGACGGGGTCCTGGTGATCCTGGTGCTCCACGTGGGACACCGCCGAGAGGTGTACCGCAACCTCTGACGGCCCGGTGGCCGCACCGCCCCGCGGTGCGGCCCCCCACCGGACCGGGGTGGGTCAGGCCTTGGGGGTTCCGGTCGGCGGGTCGGTCGGTTCGAGCGGCTCGGCCTGGTGGCGGCCGCGCAGGGCCGAGGCGAGCGCGCCGGCCAGCGCCATCGCGGCGGCCGCGCCGAAGACGGTGACCAGGCCCTGGTGGAAGGGGCCCGAGACCAGCTCGGGGAAGAAGCGGTGGCCGGTGAGCGCGCGCACGCTGCTCTCCGGCAGGGTGCTCAGCACGCCGCTGGGGCCCAGCAGGTGGGCGACCGGGTTGTTGCCGAGGAAGGTCGCGAAGAGCGTGCTGACCGGCGGCAGTCCGGCCACCTGGGAGGCGGTGCCGGCGGGGACGCCCTGCGCCTGCAGGCCGCTGCTCATGGTCTGCGGCAGCGAGCTGGACAGGCCGGAGACCATCAGCGAGAAGAAGAGCCCGATCGACAGCGCACTGCCGGAGTTCTGGAAGGTCGCCCGCATGCCGGAGGCCACCCCGCGCTGGTCGGCCGGCACGCTGCCCATCACCGCCGAGGTGTTGGGCGCGGCGAACATCCCCTGGCCCAGCCCGCTGACGAAGAGCAGCGCGGCGAACGCGGGGTAGGAGAAGTCGACCGGCAGCGCGACCAGCCCGACGAACGAGCCGGTCACCAGCAGCAGCCCGGTGGTGGCGAAGAGCCGGGCGCCGAAGCGGTCGGAGAGGTAGCCGGAGGCCGGCCCGCCGACCAGGAAGCCGATGGTCAGCGGCAGCATGAAGATGCCGGCCCACAGCGGGGTGCGCTCGAAGTCGTAGCCGTGCAGCGGCAGCCAGATGCCCTGCAGCCAGACGATCAGCATGAACTGCATGCCGCCGCGGGCGATCGCGATCAGCAGCGCCGCCAGGTTGCCGGCCGCGAAGGCGCGGATCCGGAAGAGCCCCAGCTGGAACATCGGCTCGGCGACCCGGGTCTCCGCCACGCAGAAGGCGACCAGCAGGCCGGTGCCGGTGGCCAGGCCCCCCAGTACCCACGGGTTGGTCCAGCCGGTGGAGTGGCCCCCGTAGGGCTGGATGCCGTAGGTGACGGCCGCCAGCAGGGTGCCCGCCCCGGCGGTGAAGGTCAGGTTGCCCAGCCAGTCGATCCGTCCGGGCCGGGGGACGCCGGTCTCGCGCAGGCTGCGGTAGGACCAGTAGGTGCCGACCACGCCGAACGGCACGCTGACCCAGAAGACCGCCCGCCAGTCCCAGGCCGCCAGCACGCCGCCCGCCAGCAGGCCCAGGAACATCCCGGCCAGCGCGGTGATCTGGTTGATCCCCAGCGCCATGCCGCGCTGGCGGGCCGGGAAGGCGTCGGTGAGGATCGCGGCCGAGTTGGCGGTCAGCATCGCCCCGCCGACCGCCTGCACGACGCGGAACCCGATCAGCCAGAGCGCGCCGGCCCCGCCCTTCAACGGGTCGAGCGAGAGCGCGAGCGAGGCGGCGGCGAAGACCGCGAAGCCCAGGTTGTACATCCGGACCCGGCCGAACATGTCGCCGAGCCGGCCCAGCGCGACCACCAGCACCGCGGAGACCAGCGTGTAGCCGAGGATCATCCAGAGCAGGTAGCCGATGTTGCCGGGCGCCAGCGGGTCCAGCCCGATGCCGCGGAAGATCGCCGGCAGCGAGATGATCACGATGGAGCTGTCGATGGTCGCGATCAGCACGCCCATGGTGGTGTTGGAGAGCGCCACCCACTTGTAGCGGTCGCCGGACGGCGGGCTCGCCGCCGCGAGCGCGGGCGGGGGTATCGAGGGGGAGGCGGGGGTCGTGGTCGGCAGGGGGGACTTGGACATCTGCGGTGACTCCTGTCGCGTCGGTCCGCCGGCGGGCCGGCGCGCTGCGCCGGTCCGGACGTGCGGGGTGCCCGGGTGGTGTACACCGGGGCGCTCGCGGTCCGGCAGGACGCCCGTCAGAGGTGCTCTCGGGGGTGCTCTCAGAGGTACTCGGCGAGCCGTTCGAGCAGGGGCAGGGTGAGCAGGAGTTCGCGCTGCTCGGCGGGGGTCAGCGCGGCGCCGACGGCACCGGCCAGCCGCTGCACGGAGGCCGAACGGCCGTCGGTGACGATCCGCACGCCGGCCTCGGTCAGCGAGATCAGCAGGCGCCGCCCGTCGGTGGGGTCCGGACGGCGGGTCACCAGCTCGCGCTCCTCCAGCCCCGCGAGGGTGGCGGCCATCGCCTGCGGGCGCACCCGCTCCAGCTCGGCCAGCACCCCGGGCGAGAGCGACCCGTCCCGCTCCAGCCGTGCCAGCACGGAGAGTTCGGGATGGGTGAGCTCGCCGACCCCCTGCGACTGGCGCACCCGGCGGGCGATCCGCCCGACGGCCAGCCGCAGCCCGGCGGCGACCTCGGCGGCGACCTCGGCGGCGACCTCGGCGGGGTCGGGGGTGGGGTCGGGGTCGGGGGTGGGCGTGGCGCCGGCGGGGGAAGGGGGCTGCTGCTCCATGGATACTTACATTAACTTAATCAATCAGATGTAACTACCCCTGGCGGCGACCGCTGGACGGCAGTAGCAGTCGGGGGCGTCCTTCCCCGTGGGCTCCTGGGCGTGGATCCCCAGCCTGTGGCTGTCCTGTGCCACTGAACCTTGACGTCGTTGGCACGAACACTTGTCGGCCAATCTCCAGTGGCAAACCGTCAAGGGGCAGCGGCACAGGACGGCGGCAGGCTTGTCCTGTCTCAGTTGATCTGGTGACCGTCCCATCCCATCGAGGCGTCTACTCGGCGAACCCAGTCGTCGAGCCCTTCGTCTCAGCGAACCGAGTCACGCGGGCGGGCGCGGTGGGGATGGTGAAGGCTGTCACCACGGGTCGTATGAGTGTCACCAGGCGGGCATACAGTGAGCGCTCGTGATCACGTGGCTGCGAAGGAACGGCGACTGTGCACCCTGACGTGGACCGTCTCATGGCGCTGCTGCCTCCCGGCCCGGAGGACGGAGAGCGAGTCGACTGGCCGGTGGTTGAGCGGGATCTCGGCTGCCAGTTGCCGGTGGACTTCCGCGACCTGATCTCCGTCTACGGCGTCGGCACTATCGACGAGTGTCTGATGGTGCTTCCGCCTGTGAGCGGAAGGCATGAGTCGGGGATTGCGTCCGTAGGCCAGATGACCCCGACGCCCGAGAAGGCCGCGTGGCTCAAACACACGAAGTCCGACTACCCGCTGTGGCCGGAGCCCGGGGCGCTGCTGTGCGGACTCCGCTTGGCGGACGGCAACGGCGACCTGTGGGGCGCCGTTTACTGGCGTACGACGGGATCGGTTCCCGAGCGCTGGCCGGTTGTCCTGTGGGAGCGCCATCATCCCTTCATCGAGTTCGATCTGAGCATGACCGGCCTCCTGGTGAAGTGGCTGACAGAGTCCCCGGACCTCGACATCGACCGACGTCACCTTTTCGGGGCTCCCCACTCACGGTTCATCCACTGGCGCGTTGAGCGCGAGATGCGTGAGCGGGACCTCGACCCCTGGGAGTACCTGGAGACGCTCCAAATCGAGGCGCTGGAGGCGTTGGAGGCGGGGAGGTAGGTTCTGCGCAGGTCGCGCAGGTCGCGCAGGTCGCGCAGGTCGCGCAGGTGAAGGGGGCCAACTGTGGCAGAGATCGACGTACCGGGGCCGGACCCGACGTGGGATCCGGCTCCGTCGCCATGGGGCTCAGGGGGTGGCGGATGGCGACGGAACGACAACCCGGCGTTCCAGACGAGCCTTTGGGGCTATGCGCTGGGGGCCTTCGACCTGATCGCCGGACTGAGCACCCCGATGGCACCTCTGGCGGCACGCCTGCGACTCACCGTCGAACATGGCTGGGAGGACCTGGGCGAGGTCGAGGCGGCTATGTTCGCCATCCAGGAGATCGACTTTGCGTTGAGTCGGACCGCCGGAAACCCTCTCCCCGGTGTCTACGTCTGGTTGGCCAAGGCTGCGAGTGACCAGGCAGAGGCCCTGGACCTGCTGTTGGCCACGCTCGGCCTCGGCCGTGAGGCGTTGACCTTCCTTCGTGAGGTCACTCCCGAGGGCGAGACCTACTACCGGCCGTGTGACTAGCGCGCGGCCGACGACGCTGTGATCTGCACCGGTCAGTCGAAGCGGATGTGGCGGGCGCTGGTCCAGGCTCGGCGCAGGCGGCCGCGCAGCGGGCCGTCGGTGTTCGGGGTGAGGGTGAGTCCGGCGGAGGCGGCGAGGTGGTCGGCGACCTGCGCCACCGTGCGGTGGTCCGTCCGTACGTGCTCGGCGAACTCCGGTGCGCGCAGGCGCTCCAGGCACAGGTCGAGCTTGGAGAGCGCGAAGCTCTCCCGGCGCAGCGGGGCCTGCCTGCCGCCGGTCACCCGCACGACGTGCCCCAGACCGCGTTCGCGCAGCCGCCGCACGACCGTCGCCCGCTCGGCGAGCAGCGCGAAGTGCCGTACGTCGTGGCCGCGTTCGCGCAGCCGGCCGACCGTCTCGGCGAAGTAGGCCGGCTCCACGACCGTCATCGGGGCGATCACCACCCCGTCCTGCCGGGTCAGCGCCAGGTCCAGCACCTCGAGGACGCCCTGTCGCCAGGCCGCGATGTCCTGGAAGTCCGCGCGCAGGGCGGGCGGTGTCATCCGGTGCAGGCCGAAGCCGACGTGCTCGGGGTCGCAGATGACGCTGCCGGGCAGCCGGCGCCGGATCTCGTGCGCGGTCTGCGTCTTGCCGCCCCCGAAGGGGCCGTTGATCCACAGGAGCATGTGCCCGACCCTACGGACAGTGGGACCTGATCGGGGGAGCGACCCCGGGCCGCCCCGAACTGTCGGTGGCCCGGGCCATGATGACCGGCATGGACGCCGAGACGCTCACCAAGATCTGGACACGACTCCTGGCCGACCCCGAGAAGTCCTGGGTGCTGTTCGAACACGGCACCTGCGTCGTGCTGACCGCCCCCGAGGGCGACCTCGCCGAGCAGGCCACCGAGCTCCTGCGGGAGTTCGGCCCGGTGCACGTCGGGTCCCCGGCGGCGGACTTCGGAGTGATCGACCTGAAGGACGCCGAGGGGTGGGTGGTCACCGGTCATCACCAGGACGTGCTCACCTACGTCGCCCCCCACGAGCCGCACGAGCCGTCGGAGTTCGCCGTCGGGCTCTGCGGACGCTCCAAGCGCGACCGGGACGGCGGCGAGCTGCACGTCGTCCACGTCGCGGACGGGCGCCACGCTCCCGGCGTCGAGGTCTGAGCCCGGGGGCCGGGGGCCTCAGCCCTCGGTCAGCAGCAGCTCGCGCAGGGTGGTGCGGCGGGCCGGGGTGAGGCCGAGGCCCTCGCGCAGGTAGGCCTCGGGGCCGCCCCAGCGGGTCCGCACGGCGTCGAAGGCGGCCGCGAGGTAGGCGGGCCGGGCCTCGAAGATCGGGCGCAGCAGGGTCCACAGCTCCGAACCGGGCTCGGGGACCGTGCCGTCGGAGCGGGTGAAGCGGTAGGCCTGGGTGGGGTCGTTGCTGAGCAGGTAGTCGGCCAGGATCGCCTCCTGCGGCACGCCGAGCGCGAGCAGCACGATGACGATCGCCCAGCCGGCCCGGTCCTTGCCCGCCGAGCAGTGCAGCAGGGCGGGCAGGCCGCCGGGTTCGGCCAGGGTGACCAGCAGCCGGCCGAGTTGCTCGGTACGGTCGAGGACCCGGTTGCGGTAGGCGGTGACCATCCTGGCCTCGGCACCACCGTCGCCGAGTTCGGCCCGCAGCGTGGCCAGGTCGCCCTCGCGCAGCAGGCGGTAGAGCCGGGCACCCTGCGCGGGGTCGGTGAGCGAGAGCGAGAGGTGGGCGGCGCCGGGGACCGGGACGTCGGCCCGGTCGATGGTGAGGTCGGCGGTGCCGCGCAGGTCGACGATCAGGCGCAGGTCGAGCGCCGCGAGAGCCGCCACGTCGCCAGCGGTGGCCCGGGCGAGGTGCCCGCTGCGGAAGAGCCGTCCGGTGCGGACCACGCGACCGTCGGCGGCGGGCAGGCCGCCGACGTCACGGAAGTTGCGCACGCCGGTGAGGGAGGTGGTGGTCATGGCAGGAGGTTCTGCTGGCCGTCCTGGATGGCGCGCGTGTAGGCGGTGTACTCGCCGACGGTCCAGTAGAGCTTGGGCCCCTCGGGGTCGGTGGAGTCGCGCATGGCGTAGCCCGCGACGGCGCCGGCGATGACGATGGGAGTCACCTCGACACACAGGTTGCTTTCGGCTTCGCCGCTTCGATGCGACTTGTGCCAGACGTTGGCGGAGAGGTCGGCGGTGCGGAGGGTGCCCTTGTCCATGTCAGATCTCCTTGATCAGTTTCTCGATGAGAGCCGTCGACTCCAGGGGCGTGGCGGCGAAGCCGCCCATGTAGTCGTAGAGCCGACGTGCGTAACGCACGGGCTTGGCCTCTTCGGTGAAGGAAATGCCGCTCAACACGTCTGCGATTCGGATGCTCGGCTCGCTCGCGAAGTCGAAGATCGAAAACGGCCCGACCGAACTCGGTGCTACGGCGGCTTCCTTCGGGATCACGCGGATCGTGATGTTGGGTCGCGTCGACATCTCCAGGAGGTACTTCAGCTGTCCCCGCATCACCTCGGCTCCACCGGCATGCTCGCGCAAGGTCCCCTCGGCGATTACGGCGTCCAGAACGATGGGTCGGCGCCGCCTGAGGACCTCACTCCTGCGGTGGCGGACTTCCGCATAGAGGCTGGTCCGTGAGTTGCCGAACTCCAGCGCTTCAAAGTGAAAGATCGCCTTGATGTAGTCCGGGGTCTGGAGGAGTCCTGGTACTGATCCACTGGCGTAGATCCAGACCTTCTCGGCGACGTCCTCCAGCTCGATCAGGCGGACCAGGTTCTTCGACAGGTCCGGGTACTCCGCCCACCACACGTCGGCGGCTTCCTGGGCCGTGAAGTACAGCGCCTGGAAGGCCGCGCGGGTCTGCGCGTCGACCTCGTAGAGGTCCAGCATGACCATGAGTTGACGTGCCGTCGGCCACTGACCGCCGCGCTCGATGAACGAGACGATGTCGCGGCTCTTGCCGATCGCCTCGCCGACGGCTTTCTGCGTCACGCGCGGCCTGGTGGCCTCGCGCAACTGCTGGAGCTGTCGCCCGAAGGCGCGAAGGGACCGGGCTGTCTGCGGGTTGATCGACACGCCTCTCCTCCCAGGCTGTGGACCTCGTCCTGACGAAGCGTAACGCGCCGAAAGGCCGGACGGGTCACTCACAGGAGTGAAGCGGAGGGCGAATGCGCGCGCAGGTCTTGCGTAGAAAATGCGCGCGCAACAGACTCGTTCGCACCGGCCGCAGTCAGCGGCCACCGCACCGTAGTGCCCGGAGGTGTCCGATGGACCTCACGACCCCCGCACAGCGTCAAGCGACCACCGCGGCAGACGAGTTGGCCGCCGTTCTCGGCGAGGCCGGCTACCCGCTCCCGTCCCTGGCCGCCGACTGGCCGAGCATCACCGGCGACGTCCTGGTCACCCTCGGCCGGGCCCGTCCCGACGTCGTCGCCGGCATCGCCTCGCTGCTCCGCGACGGACTGACCGCCCGTGCCCAGCAGCAGGGTTGAGGGCCGGGGCGAGCGCGAGGAGCGCGAGCAGCGCGCCGCCGCCGAGCGGGTGGTCGACGCGATGGTGGACGCGCTGGCGCTGGCCGGCCTGCCGCCGTTACCGGGGCTCAGCGCCGGCCGCGTCACCGTCACCCCGGACGGGGTCCACGTCGAGATCGGCGGCTGCACCGTCCGCGCGCTCCGGGCGCTCGCCGAGCACGTCACTGCTCACGCGGGTTGCACGGGCCGCGTCCTGCGCGGCGAGACCGTGCCCTCTGGCCTGGCCGAACTGCCCGGTCTGCCGCACCGAGTGAGGTACCGAGATGAGCCCACCGCGCCACCCCAAGAGCACCATGACCCTGCGCGCCTACCGCCGCACCCCGACCGGCGCTGAGGTCGAACTCTCCCGCAGCGCCGTCCACCTGGGCGAGCCCTACCAGCACCCGATCACACTGGAGTGGCCCCCCTGTCACTGCCCCCGCTGCGAGGACGGCGAGGACACCGTCGAGGAGGCGCCGCCCCCGCCGCCCCTCACCGCACCGTGACGAAGTCCTCCACCCCGCGCTGGGGACGGTCCTTCGGCTGGGCGAGCGGGCGGCCGACCGCCACCGCGCCCATCGGGTCCCAGCCCGCCGGCAGCTCCAGCACCTCGCGCACCACCTCGCGGCAGAACATCGTGGAGGAGACCCAGGCCGTCCCGTACCCCTCGCCGGAGAGCGTGACGAGCAGGTTCTGCACGGCGGCGCCGATCGCCACCGTGAACATCTCCCGCTCGGCGCCGGCCCGTCGGGCGTCGGGGTAGTCGTGCGAGCCGTCCATCACCAGGCACGGCACCACCAGGTACGGCGCCTTGCGCAGCACGTCGCCGCGCGCGGTGCGGCGGGCGATCCGCTCCTCGTCCCAGCCGTCCAGCTCCCGCAGGTCGCGCTGCCAGGCGCCGAGCATGGCGTCCAGCAGGGCGGTGCGGGCGGCGCGGGACTCCAGCAGCACGAAGCGCCAGGGCGTGGTGTGGTGCGGGGCGGGCGCGGTGACGGCGGCGGCCACCGCGCGGCGCACCGCGTCCGGGTGGACCGGCTCGTCGCTGAACTCGCGCACGGTCCGGCGCAGGGTGACCGCCGTGCGTACGGCCTCCGAGGTGCCGAGCCGGAACATGTCCTCCTCGACCGGTCTGATCATCGGCCGGATGCCGTCGCCGTCCTGCTCGGTGACCAGGCCGGGCAGCCCGCGCACCAGCGCCACCGGGGTGCCGGTCGCCTTGCCCTTGACCAGGTCGCCGGCGGCGGCGAGCTCGTCGGCGGTGGCGGTGACGGTCATCGCCAGCTCGTTGCCGTGGCTGTCGGTGCGGCCGCGGTGGTCCTCCAGCACGTCCAGGCCGGCGGCGCCGATCGCCACGTCGGTGAGGCCGTTGCGCCACGGGCGGCCGAAGGTGTCGGTGACCAGCACCGCGACCTGGCGGCCGGTCAGCTCCTGGATCCGGGCACGGATCGCGCGCGCCGAGCCGTCCGGGTCCTCGGGCAGCAGCAGCACGGTGCCGGGCGGGGTGTTCGAGGCGTCCACGCCGGCGGCCGCCATCACCAGACCCTGCCGGTTCTCCACGATCCGGGTGCGGCCGCGCCGGGCGATCAGCCGGACCGTCTCGGCGTCGATCGCCGCCTCCCGGTCGTCGGCGTGCAGCAGCCGGCCCTCCGCCTTGCTGACGATCTTCGAGGTGACCAGCAGGATGTCGCCGTGGCGCAGGTCGGTCGTGCCGGTGGCGGCCTTGGCGATCAGCGCGCCGAGGTCGGCGCCCGCCTCGATCTCGGGCAGCCCCTCCAGTGGCAGCACCTCCAGCGCGCGGCCCGCGCCACCGTCGAGCCCGCTCAGGCCGCCGTCGAGCGTGCCGCCGTCGACAGCGCCACGGTCGAGCGCGCCACGGTCGAGCGACTCACCGTCGACCGCGCTCACGCCCGGACCTGCTCGGCCAGTTCCAGCGCGGCCCGGGCCATCGCCGCGGTCGCCGCGGGGTCGCTCATCAGCAGCGGGACGGCCCGGCACGGGATCCCGCCGGCCTCGACGGCGGCCACCGCCGCGGTGTCCGCCTCGTCCACCAGCCAGCCGTCCAGCAGGTCGGCGCCGTAGTGCAGCGCGACGTCCTGCGCGGTGGCGGCCACGCCGACCGCCGCGAGCACCTTGTCCGCCATGCCCCGCACCGGCGCGCCGCCGATGATCGGCGAGAGGCCCACCACGGGCGCGGGCGCGGCGGCCACCGCCGCGCGGATCCCGGGCACCGCCAGGATGGTGCCGATGCTGACCACCGGGTTGGACGGCGGGAAGAGGATCACGTCGGCCGCGGCGATCGCCTCCAGCACGCCGGGCGCCGGCTTGGCGCCCTCCGCGCCGACCGCGACGATCGCCTCGGCGGGCACCGAGGCGTGCAGCTTCACCCAGTACTCCTGGAAGTGCACCGCCCGGGTGCCCTGCTCGTCGGTGATCCGCACGTGCGTCTCGACCCGGTCGTCGCTCATCGGCAGCAGGCGCACGCCGGGCTGCCAGCGGTCGCAGAGCGCCTCGGTGACCGCGCTCAACGGGTAGCCGGCGCCCAGCATCTGGGTGCGCACGATGTGGGTGGCGAAGTCCTTGTCGCCGAGCCCGAACCAGGACGGGCCGACGCCGTAGGCGGCCAGCTCCTCCTTGACCGCGAAGCTCTCCTCGGCCCGACCCCAGCCCTGCTCCTCGTGGATGCCCCCGCCCAGGGTGTACATCACGGTGTCGAGGTCCGGACAGACCTTCAGACCGAAGAGGTGGATGTCGTCGCCGGTGTTGCCGATGACGGTGATCTCGTCGTCGGGGGCGATCACGTCCTTGAGACCGCGCAGGAAGCGTGCGCCCCCGATCCCGCCTGCCAGTGCCACGATACGCATGCGCTCATCCTGCCAGGCCGCCCACCGCGTCCGGGTACCCGCTACGCCCGTCGGCCACCCGCGCCGACGGACCGTCACACCTCGGGCGCGGGAGCGGGCGCCGGCGCGCCCGTCTGCTCGGGCAGCGCGGCGGAGGCCGGCTGCTCCCCGGCCGTGCCGTACTGGGTCATCGCGGTCAGCCCGGGGGTGTAGAGGTGGATGCTGACGGCCGGCTCCAGCGAGCCGTTGAGCATCTCGTGCAGGTAGCCGTCGGAGAAGACCCGCTGGCCGCCGGGGCGCAGCGTGCGGGTGCCCTCGCCGGCGCGGGTCAGCGAGCGCTCGACCAGCTCGCCCTGGACCACCGTCATCACGCCGGCAGACTCGCCGTGGTCGTGGAAGCCGCTGCTCTGGCCGGGCAGCCAGCTGAGCAGCCAGACCTCGTAGCCTGGGCCGGTCTCCAGCCGGGCGTACCAGCGGGTGAGCGCGTCGTAGCGCACCAGCGGGGCCCAGCGGTCGCGGTCGGCGGCGATCTCGCGCACCAGCCGGGCGTAGCCGGCCACCGTGGTCGGGTGGCCGGGCAGGTCGGTGCGGGTCAGGTGCGGGAAGGCCAGCGGGTCGCCGGCGATGCTCAGATCGCTGAGGCCGTCGGCCCAGGCGGGCGCCGGGACGGCGGCAGGGGCGGGGGCGGCGGGGGCCTGGAGCAGTCGCAGCGCGGCCCGGCGGGCGTGCTTGTTGCGGTCGCGGTTGCGCTTGCGGGGGCGGAGTCGATCGCGCATCGGGATCCTCGTGTGCGGCTGGTCGGTGGGGGGATCAGCCGGATCCGCGGGAGGGGACTTCGCACGCGCGGGCGGCCTTCGGTGGTCCTGGAGCGGCGCACCGAGGCCGGGGAGAAGAGGTGGAGCGGGCCGGCGCGCCTAGCGACAACAGGAGCAGCGACGGCAACACAGAGCGCTCGCGGCACGACGGAGCACGATGTGGCGGCTCCGCTGGGCGATGGACTCTGACATGGGATACAGGAGACCTCCTGGCGGGGGCGATTGTCAAACAGACCCTGGGGACATTCGGGTCACATCAGGGACGAACCACCGGATCGGGTGATAAGTCCCCCTCTAGGTTTCGATGCGGAGATCGCCGGGAAGGCAGGCGGTTGACCGGATTGCTCCCCGGCGGGACCGGGGTCGGACGGCGGCGCTCGCGGGCACTGTCGTCGCAGTGGACGCCACCGGCAACCGGATCGGTCCGCCACACGTCCCCCAGTACGGGGGTGGTGGGGCTCCCGCGCAGGTCATGCGGGCTGCGAGCTGCGGAAAGTCCGTTCTGTCCGGATATGTACACTATTTGTAGCCGCTTGGTTCCGGGGAGTGAATTCGCGACCCAATACCAGAGCTCGGCTTGACTGAGCCAGAGTGACGCACATGTAATTTCACTCGTGTCGTTCAGCCGATCCAGGCAACGGCCGCACGCACGGGGACGCCAAGAGGGGCAGAGGAGGCGCGCCAATGAGCGAGCTCTTTGAGCTGTTGATCGGTGAGGACATCGAAGAGGAAGAGGAGCTCGGCTGGCAGGAGCGCGCGCTGTGCGCGCAGACCGACCCGGAGTCCTTCTTCCCCGAGAAGGGCGGCTCCACCCGCGAGGCCAAGAAGGTCTGCCTCGCCTGCGAGGTGCGATCCGAATGCCTCGAATACGCCCTCGCCAACGACGAGCGGTTCGGTATCTGGGGAGGACTCTCCGAGCGCGAGCGTCGCAGGCTCAAGAAGAGCGCGGTCTGACCGCGATAGTCCGATCGCATGACTTTTTGCAGAATCTGTACAGATTCCACCGTAGTTGTGCAAGCGCCTCGCCGGGATGGCGGGGCGCTTTTGCATTTCCGTGCGCTGCCTGCGTTCGGCGCCCGCCGCCGGGGAGGGCGCCGCCCTCGCGGGGCCCCGGCAGCACCCCACCGGGTGGGCACCCCGGTCATCCACAGCCGTTAGTGTGGTGCGCCACCTGCCGTCCACCGGAACCGGGGCCTGCGCACTCGATGACTGCCTACAGCCAGCAGAACGGCTACCCCGACCAGCCGTCGTCCGGCCAGCAACCGCACGCGGGGCTGCCGCGCGGCCGGTTCGGCGCGGGCGAGTCCCGGCCCCCCGCGTACCCGCGCCACCTGGTCACCGCCGTCGTCGTCAGCCACGACGGCGCCCGCTGGCTGCCGCAGGCGCTGGCCGGCCTGCTCGGCCAGGACCGCCAGGTGCAGCGCATCCTCGCGGTGGACACCGGCAGCACCGACGCCTCCCCGCAGCTGCTGCGCGACACCCTCGAGGACTGGCTGCCCGACAGCGGACCGATCGTGCTCGGGCGCCGGGCCGGCTTCGGCACCGCCGTCGCCGAGGCCGTCTTCAACAGCCCGCCGCTGCGCCCCGAGGACCTCCCCTACAGCCTCGACCCCTCCGGCTACGACCCGGTCACCGGCGGCTGGGACGACTTCGGCGACCCGCTCGCCTCCGAGGACGACCTCGCCACCGGCGGCCCGCGCGAGACCCAGCCCGTCGAGTGGCTCTGGCTGCTGCACGACGACTGCGAACCGCAGACCGACGCGCTGCGCCGACTGCTCCAGGTGGCCGACACCACGCCCTCGGCCGCCGTCATCGGCCCCAAGCTGCGCAGCTGGTACGACCGGCGCCAGCTGCTCGAGGTCGGCGTCACCATCGCCCGCTCGGGACGGCGCTGGACCGGCCTGGACCGCCGCGAGCAGGACCAGGGCCAGCACGACCAGGTGCGCCCGGTGCTCGCGGTCTCCACCGCCGGCATGCTGGTGCGCCGCGACGTCTTCGAGCAGCTCGGCGGCTTCGACAAGGCGCTGCCGCTGATGCGCGACGACACCGACTTCTGCTGGCGGGTCAACGCGGCCGGCCACCGGGTCGTGGTCGCCCCCGACGCCGTGCTGCGGCACGCCGAGGCCGCCAGCCGCGAGCGCCGCGCGATCGACTGCGGCGCGGCGCACCCGCACCGGGTCGACAAGGCCGGCGCGGTCTACACGCTGCTGGCCAACTCCGGGCGGATGGTCTTCCCCTACGTGCTGCTGCGGCTGATCCTCGGCACCCTGCTGCGGGTCCTGGCCAACCTGGTCGGCAAGGACCCCAAGCAGGCGCTGGACGAGGTCGCGGGCCTGGGCCACGAACTGGTCCGGCTGCCCCGGCTGCTGCTGGCCCGCAAGCGCCGCTCGCGCACCCGCTCCTACGACGCACTGGACGACCGCAGCCTCTTCCCGCCGCCCGGCGCCACCGCGCGGCTCGCGGTGGAGAGCGCGATCGGCTCGCTGGGCATCGGCGGCGGCGACGACACGGTCGGCCGGCACGGCTCGGCGGAGTCCAGCGGCGGCGACGAGGACAGCGAGGTGCTCGAGGTCGAGCAGTTCGCGCTGATCAAGAAGCTGGCCCGGCGCCCCGCGCCGGTGCTCTTCGCCTGCCTGCTGGTCTTCGCGCTGATCGCCGGGCGCAACCTGCTCGGCAGCGGCACCCTGCTCGGCGGCGCGCTGCTGCCCGCCTCGGACGGCGCGTCCGGGCTGTGGGACATGTACGCGAGCGCCTGGCACCCGGTCGGCACCGGCTCCACCGCCGCCAGCCCGCCGTACCTGGCCGTGCTCTCGGTGCTCTCCTGGCTGCTGTTCGACCACGCGGACCTGGCGATCACCCTGGTCCTGGTGCTCTCGGTGCCGCTCTCCGCGGTCAGCGCCTACCTGGTCTCCCGCCCGCTGCTCGGCTCCAAGCTGGTACGGGCCTGGGCCAGCGCCACCTACGCGCTGCTGCCCGCGGCCGCCGGCGCCATAGCGCAGGGCCGGATCGGCACCGCGGTGCTCGCCGTCCTGCTGCCGCCGCTGGCCCGCGCCGCGGCCATCTCGGCGGGCCTGGGCATCCGCAAGGAGACCGCCGCCCGGGGCGCCCGGCCCGGCTGGCGGTCCACCTGGATGACCGTCCTGCTGCTCACCCTGTGCACCGCCTTCGTGCCGCTGACCTGGGCGATCGCCGTCCCGCTGACGCTGGCCGCGCTCACCGCGGCGATACTGCGCGGCGGCGCCTACGGCACGGGTCTGGCGGCCCTGCGGCTGCTGGGCCCGCGGATCGCGGTGACCCTGCTGCTGCCCGTGCTGGTGCTCGCGCCCTGGTCGCTGCACGTGCTCGCGCACCCCTCGCACCTGCTGCTGGAGGCCGGACTGCCGGGCTTCGACGGCCGGGCCGCCAGTGCGCCGGGCCTGCTGCTGGTCAACCCCGGCGGCTCGGGCGTGCCGCCCGTCTGGCTGTCGGCCGGCGTGGTGCTCGCGGCGCTGGCCGCGCTGCTGCGCTCGGACCGCCGGCGCGCGGTGCTGGCCGCCTGGGCCGCGGCCGGCGCCGAACTGGGCTTCGCCGTGGTGGTGGCCGGTACCAGCGTCACCCCGGCCTCCGGCGGCCCGGCCGTGGCGGCCTGGGCCGGACCAGCCACGCTGCTCAGCGGCATCGCGCTGCTGGCGGCGGCCGCGATCGGCGCCGACGGCGCCAACACCCGGGTGGCCGGCAGCGCCTTCGGCTGGCGCCAGCCGGTGGCCGCGCTGGTGGTCGCCTCGGCCGTGCTCGCCCCGCTGGGCACCGCCGTCTGGTGGGCCGTCAACGGCGCGGACGGGCCGCTGCGCCGCACCGCCGAGAGCCAGGTGCCCGCCTTCATCGCCGAGGAGGCCGGGACCGGTGACCGGGCCCGCACCCTGGTGCTGACCGGCGACGCGAGCGGCTCCGCGGTCCGCTTCGCGCTGGTGCGCGGCGGCGGCCTGACGCTGGGCCAGGCCGAGGGCACGGTGGACAGCGGCGGCGCCACCAGGGGCGCGCTGAACTCCCTGGTCGGCAGCCTGCTGGCCGGCTCCGGCGCCGACCAGGCCGGCGCGCTGGCCGGCTTCGGCGTCCAGTACCTGGTGGTCCAGGACCCGCTCACCGCCAAGGTGATGGACTCCCTGGACACCACCCCCGGCCTGATCCGCCTCAGCCAGGGCAACGGCACCGCGCTGTGGCAGGTGACCGGCGTACCGGCGGTCCGCGTGGTGATCACCGCGCCGGGCGCGGCCCCGGTGGCCGTCGCCGCCGGCACCCAGGACGTCGAGTCGACCATCGCGGCCGGCCCCGACGGCCGGGTGCTGCGGCTGGCGGACCAGGCCGACCCGGCCTGGAAGGCCACCCTGGACGGCACCGCCCTCAAGCCGGTCACCGTGGACGGCTGGGCGCAGGGCTTCCAGCTGCCCGCGAGCGGCGGCAAGCTCGAGGTCACCCGCACCACCGGCCTGCTGCACACCGGCTGGGTCTGGCTGCAACTGCTGCTCGGCGTCACCGTCCTGGTGCTCGCCCTGCCCGGCCGGCGCAGCCACAAGGACGACGACCTGCCCGAGGAGGTGGTGGCCGCCGCCGCGCTGGCCGCCGCCGCCCAGGCGCAGGCCCCGGCGCCCGGCAGCCGCCGGGCCCGCCGGATGGCCGAGCGCGGGGAGGGCGAGGCCGAGCCGGCCGAGGCCGAACCGGGCGTCTACGGCGCGGCGGCCGGCATCCCCGCGCAGGCCGCCGACGACGCCTACCAGGCGGCCGCCGCCCACCAGGACCCCTACGGTCAGCAGGCGTACGGCCAGGGCGACTACGAGCAGGCCGACCCGTACGGCTACGACCCGTACGCGGCCCAGTCCTACGAGGCCTACGCCGCGCAGCCGCAGTACGCCGGCGGCGAGCAGCCCTACCAGGGCGGCGAGTCCTACCCCGGGCAGGAGGGCTACCAGGGCGGCGAGCCGTACCAGGGCGCGCCGTACGGCGGCGAGCAGCAGCAGCCGTACGCCGAGGGCGGCTACCAGGGCCAGGGCGAGCCGTACCCGCAGTCCTACCCGCCGGAGTACGGCTACGACGGCTACCCGCAGCAGGGCTACCCCGGCGGCGAGCAGCAACAGCCCTGGCAGCCCGGCCAGGCCCATCCGCACGACCCCGACGACCCCTCCTACGGCGGCCACCCGCAGCACGACGGAGCCGACCCGCGATACGGAGTTGATCCGACATGAGGGTGCCCTCGCTCTCCCTGCAGCGCTCCGCCGGCGCCGATGACGCCGACCACCAGGCGGCGGCGGGCGGTCCCGGCCCCAGCCGCACCGGGGTCTCGCTGCTGGCCTGCGCCGCCGTCCTGGGCCTGGTCTTCGGCGTGGCCGAGCTGCGCCCACCGGCGGCGCCGGCCGGACCGCCGCCCGGCGCCGCGGTGGGCGCCCAGGTCGAGCGCACCGCGGTGGTCTGCCCGCAGCCGATCCAGGGCATGACCGGCACCACCCAGATCAGCGCGCTGACCCCCGGCAGCGGCGGCCCGGCGAACGGCGGCAGCGCCACCGTGCGCG
>NZ_BAAALF010000163.1:0-13209 GCF_039528135.1 Kitasatospora nipponensis
TGGTCGGCGCGCTGGCCGGTCTGCTCGCCGACCGGCGCGGCGCCGGGGCCGGTGCCGGCGGCCGGTGCGGGATGGCCGGCCAGCCAGCGCTCGATGGCGATCCGCGCGCCGGGGGTGTGCGCGAACTCCAGCCACTGCGGGCTGGGCCCGGACGGCTCCCCGGCGCCGCCGGCCGCGGTCGGCTCGGTGAGGATGCCCAGCACGTCGCCGTCGGCCAGCGCGGTGGCCAGCGCCGCCAGCCGGCCGTTCACCCGCGCGCCGATGCACCGGTGCCCGACCTCCTCGCCGAGCTGGTAGGCCGCGTCCACGCAGCTGGCGCCGGCCGGCAGCTGGAGGGTGACGCCCTCCTCGGTGACCGCGGTGATCTCCCGGTCCCCGGAGAGGTCGGCGGTCAGGGTGGACCAGAAGGCGTCCGGGTCGGGGGTCTCCTGCTGCCACTCCAGCAGCCGCCTCAGCCAGCCCGGCCGGGCCGGGTCGGTGCCGTCGAGCTCGTCGCGGCCCACCGGGTCGGGGCCCGGCTGGTGCGGGCTGCCCAGCGCCACCACGCCGAACTCGGCCACCTCGTGCATCCGCGGCGTGCGGACCAGCACCTCCACCGCCGCGCCGTCCACCGAGACCGCGGTGTGCAGCGACTGGTAGAGGTTGAACTTGGGCGCCGCGACGAAGTCCTTGAACTCGCCCGGCAGCGGCGTCCAGCAGGTGTGCAGCTCGCCCAGCACGGCGTAGCAGTCCGCGTTCTCCTCCACCACCACCAGCAGCCGGCCCAGGTCGGCCGGGTGCGGGGCGCGCGGGGTGGCCGGCCCGGCCGCCGCCGACACGTCGAGCGGGCGCGTCGAGCCGTTGGCCGCCTCGCGGCGCAGCAGCTGCCGGTGCACCGAGACGCAGTGCCGGGGGCGCACGGTCACCTCGGCGGTGACCCTGGCCTCGGCCAGCTGCCGGGCCAACGCCTGGGCGAAGGGGGCGAGCAGCTCGTCCTGTTCGGCCTCGTGGGCGGTGATCAGCGCCCTGGTGCGGGCGTACTCCTCGGGGTGCAGGGTGGCGAAGACGATGTCCTCGAGCTCCGTCTTGACCACCTGGATGCCCAGCCGCTCCGCCAGCGGGATCAGCACGTCCCGGGTGACCTTGGCGATCCGCACCTGGCTGGCGGGCTTCATGTGACGGATCGTGCGCATGTTGTGCAGCCGGTCGGCGAGCTTGATCACCATCACCCGCACGTCGTCCCCGGTGGCCACCAGCATCTTGCGGAACGTTTCCGCTTCCGCGGCCGCGCCGAAGTCCACCTTCTCCAGCTTGGTGACGCCGTCCACCAGGTAGGCCACCTCGGGACCGAAGTCGGCGGCCACCTGATCGAGGGTCACCTCGGTGTCCTCGACCGTGTCGTGCAGCAGCGAGGCCACCAGGGTGGTGGTCTCCGCGCCGAGCTGGGCCAGGATCAGGGTGACGGCCAGCGGGTGGGTGATGTACGGCTCGCCGCTCTTGCGCTTCTGGCCGCGGTGGCTGGCCTCGGCGGTGCGGTAGGCGCGGCTGAGCAGCGCGAGGTCCGCCTGCGGGTGGTGCCGGCGGTGGACCTGGACGACCGGCTCGATGGCGTCGGGCACCGGGGCCCGGCCGGTGGCCAGCAGCGCGGCCCGGCCGGCCCGGCCCAGCGCGGTGCGGCCGAGCAGCCGCCTGCTCTGCGACGGCGAGGGCGGCGCAGACGGCGCAGACGGCGCAGACGGCGCGGACGGCTGCGGCGGCGCGGACACCGACGCCTGCACCGGCGTTGCCGCGGGCGGCGGCAAGGAGGGGGACGGCGCGGGCGGTTGGGGCTCGGGCTGGCCGGCGGGCCGGCCGGTTTCGACGGTCATGCGCAACCTCCGGCAGCGAGCACCGGAGCGGCGGCTGCCCCGGTGGTCCATGCTACCGAGCACAACACGTTCCGCGAGACCGTGCTTCCGCTCTGCTGTCGAGATCACCCGAACGGGCGGATTTGGCGCCCGGGAGAACGGGGAAAGCGCCGCGCCCGCACGGATCCTGAGACCCCCTCAGAGCCAGCCGGGCTCCAGCGTGCCGCCCGCCACGATCACCGCGGGACCGGTCATCTCGACCCGCCCGTCCGGGTGCTCGGTGATCGACAGCCGCCCACCGGGCACGTCCACCGTGTAGGTGACGGGCACCTGGGTGACCGCCGGGTCGACACCGTCGCGACGGGCCGTGGCGACCGCCACCGCGCAGGCGCCGGTGCCGCAGGAACGGGTCTCGCCCGAGCCGCGCTCGTGCACCCGCATGGCCACGTGCCGCTCGCCGCGGTCGACGACGAACTCCACGTTCACGCCCTGCGGGTAGACGCCGGCGGGGCTCACCGCGGGGGCGTCGAAGAGCTTGCCGGCCTGGTCGAGGTCGGCGACGAAGGCCACCGCGTGCGGGTTGCCCAGGTTGACGTTGCGGGCCGGCCAGCGCCGCTCGCCCACCGCCACCTCGATGGAGTCGGGGCCGGGCAGCGTGGCGCGGCCCATGTCGACCGTGACCTCACCGGGCGTGCCGTCGGCCGCGTCCGGGGCGACCACCGCCCGGCGCACCCCGGCCCGGGTGGCCACCGCGATCGGTCCGGGCTCGGCCAGACCGGCCTGCACCAGGTAGCGCGCGAAGACCCGCACCCCGTTGCCGCACATCTCGGCGATGCTGCCGTCGGAGTTGCGGTAGTCCATGAACCACTCGGCCTGGTCGGCCTGCGCGGCGGCCGCCTCGTCCCGCGCCGACCGGACCACCCGCAGCAGCCCGTCGCCGCCCAGACCCGCCCGCCGGTCGCAGAGCCGGGCCACCTGGGCCGGGCCGAGCTCGATCCGGCCGTCCGGGTCGGGGATGATCACGAAGTCGTTCTCGGTGCCGTGGCCCTTGAAGTAGGACAGGCCGGGGGTCGGTGCGGTGGTGGTTTCGCTCACGCTGCCGATGGTACTGACCGGCCCCCGGAAGCGATCGCCGGGACGGATGGTGAGACGGACGCCGCGAGGGAGCGGCAAGCCGGGGCCGGGGTCAGCCGCGCAGGCGCACGACGCGCAGGACCGCCAGCCCGAAGGCGACACAGGCGATCAGCGTGTAGAGGGCGATGGCCCGCCAGCCGGCCCGGCGGCCGGAGCCGCGCCGCGGCAGTCCGGGCCAGGCGTACCCGGCACGTCGGGCCGCCATCGCGCCCCAGCCCACCGAGGCCGCGGTGAGCAGCAGGCCGAGCATGCCGACCATCGCGCCGCCGTCACCCGAGCCGAAGGCCAGCGGGAAGGCGAACATCAGCGAGCCGGCGATGCCGATCAGGACGATCGGCAGGATCTGCCACCAGCGCAGCCGGCGGCGGGGGCGTATGTCGCGCTCCAGGACCAGCGGACCGCCCGGCAGGCCGAGCGGGGCGTCCGGGTCGGCCGCGAGCAGCAGCTCGGCGGACGGCAGGTCGAAGGGTTCGTCGGCGAGTCCGGTGCCGGCACCGAGGCCGAGCTCCGGATCGTCGAACCGGCGTGTCATCGCGGGTCTCCCCAACGCACGCCGTGGGAACTGCTCGGTTTCGGGGCCGGGACCCGTGGACACGCGGCCTCCCCTGACAGTTCGACACGAGTACGAACTCGCGAACGGCGGGACCCGCCCGCGCGACTGGTCCCTCTTGCCTCGATAATGGCATGTCCCAGTGCGCTCACAGCGCGTAACCCGGGTCGCCGGGTGATCCGTGGCCATGACGTGATCCGCCTGTAACCGCTGCTTCCCTCTGCACTTGCAGCAGCGAGGGAAGGTGCACGCGCAGGTGGCCCGATCCAAACCACGCGCGGCCGAAACGCACCGTCAGGACGGCCGGCCGACCAGCTCCAGCGCCCGTTCCAGCAGGTCGGCGGGGTCCGCGTCGGCGGGCCGGGAGAGCCAGTGGATCCGCTCGTCGCGGCGGAACCAGGACTCCTGACGGCGCGCGAAGCGCTTGGTGGCGCGCACCGTCTCCGCCCGCGCCTGCTCCTCCGTGCACTCCCCCGCGAAGTGCGCCAGCACCTGTTGATAGCCGAGCGCCCGACCGGCCGTCAACCCGTCGCGCAGCCCGACCGCCTCCAGCGCGCGGACCTCGGCCAGCAGGCCGGCCTCCCACATCCGGTCCACCCGCAGCGTGATCCGCTCGTCCAGCTCCGGACGGGGCACCGCCACGCCGATCTGCACCGCCGGGTAGACCGCGGTGTTGCTCGGCAGGCTCGCCGTGAAGGGCCGGCCGGTCAGCTCGATGACCTCCAGCGCCCGCACGATCCGCCGGCCGTTGCTGGTCAGGATGGCCGCCGCGGCCGCCGGGTCGAGGCCGGCCAGCCGGGTGTGCAGGACGCCCGGACCGTGCTGCGCGAGCTCCTCCTCCAGCCGGGCGCGGACGGCCGGGTCGGTCCCGGGGAACTCCATCTCGTCGATCGCCGCGCGCACGTACAGGCCCGAACCGCCGACCAGCACCGGCGGGCGCCCGGCGGCCAGCAGCCGGTCGATCTCGGCCCGGGCCAGGCTCTGGTACTCCGCGACGCTGGCGGTCTCGGTGACCTCCCAGACGTCCAGCAGGTGGTGCGGGATCCCACCGCGCTCGGCGCGGGTGAGCTTGGCGGTGCCGATGTCCATGCCCCGGTACAGCTGCATCGAGTCGGTGTTGATCACCTCGCCGCCCAGTTCACGGGCGAGCGCGACGGCCAGGTCGGACTTTCCGGCCGCGGTCGCGCCGACCACCGAGACCACCGGGACGGGGGGAAGAGAGCTGCTCACACCGCCCAGTCTCGCAAAGATCGCCGCCCCGCCCGAACGGGGGACGTGACCGGCCACCGTCCGGCTCGTTGGCCCGATGAGCGGCGCTCCTGCACCGGCTCGCCGCAGAACCGGCCGGGTCCGCCGCAGACCGCGTAGCTTGGGAGAAGATATGGGTGTTTTCAGCTGGTTCCGCCGCCGCGAGGCCGGGGCACGGGCCGCCGGGGCAACGGACGGCGGCGCCGTCGCCGTCCTGGACCCGCAGGGCCGCACGGAGCAGGAGCGGACCGAGGACGCGGCGCAGGAGCCGCTGCCCGGTGTGCCGGCCGCCCGGACCGCGCCGGAGGCCGGGGAGCTCGAAGGGCCGCAGGGCGGAGCGGCCCGGGGCGAAGGGGCCCGGGGCGCGGATCCGGCGGTCGGACCGGTCGAGGAGGACCTCGGCGCCACCGGGTTCCGTACGGTGGGAGCGGACGTGGCCGAGCTGCTGGCGGCCGCGGTGGCCGCTGTCGCCGAGGCGGCCCAGGCGGCGCAGCCGGCGCAGGACAGCCATCGCGAGAGCCGACCCGAGCGGCCTGACACAGGAGACGAAGCCATGGGCTTGATGGACAACCTCAAGGGCAAGGCCGAGGAGCTCAAGGAGAAGGCCGGCCAGCTGGCCGGCCAGCACAACGAGAAGATCGACGACCTGGTCGACAAGGCGGGCGAGGCGCTGGACAAGGCCACCAAGGGGAAGTACAGCGACAAGATCGCCACCGGCACCGAGAAGGCCAAGGGCGCGGTGGACGGCTTCGCCGAGAAGCCGGGTGACCCCGGGCAGACGGGTCAGGCGCCCGGGCAGACGGATCGAACCGGCCAGGGCGACGGGTCCACGGGCGACGCCGGCAGCGGTGACCGCCCGTCCTGAGCCGGTGGGGTCGACGGTGGGCCCGTCCCGGCAGCACGCCGGGGCGGCCCCACCGTCGATGCGCGCTCAGCTCCAGGAGGCCACGAAGTACCCGACCCCGTACGGCGCCTCGTCGTACCGCAGCCGCCCGCCCAGGCCCCTCCCGCGGGCCGCGCCGGCCAGCACCTGCCAGGGCGCGCGGCCGGCGACCAACAGCTCGGACGCCAGCTGCGGATCGAGCGCGGCGAGCGCCTCGGTGTCGGCCGCGCCCAGGGCCCGGGCCGCCTCGGCGTCGTAGCCGGCGGCCCGCTCGTCCAGGTAGCCGGGCGCCTTGAGGGTGCGGCAGGCGCTGCCGTCGCCCAGCACCAGCAGCCCGACCCGGTCGGCGAGGGCGGCCAGGCCCGCGCCCAGGCCCAGCATCCGCTCGGCGGGCGCGTCGGCGGGCACCGCGCAGGCGTGCGTGGGCAGCTCCGTGCCGGCCCGCTCCAGCAGCCAGGCACCGACCGTGAGCGCCGGGGTGAGCTCGGGACCGTCCACGCCGCCCGAGGGCAGCCGCACCGCGCGGTTCACCCCGAAGCGGTGGAAGGAGCCGACCCCGCCCTCGGTCCAGACCTCGGCCTGCGGCCCGCCGCCCACCAGGACCAGCAGCTCGGGTCCGGCGGCCAGCAGCTCCGCGACGGCTTCGCCGCAGGCCTCCCGCAGTGCGTCCAGCTCCGGTGCGGCGCCCGAGGCGACCTCGGGGACCAGGAGCGGCGGGCAGGGGCAGACGGCGGCGGCAACCAGCATGTCGATCACTGTAGCCCGGCGCGGCACGGGTCAGCCGGGCCGGGCGGCGGTTGCCACCCGGCCCGGCTGACCCGGCGTCAGCACGGCACTCAGTCGGTGGAGCAGCAGCCGCCCGCCGGCTCGGCGGCGGCCACCGCCGGCGCGCCGATGCCGGGCAGTCCCAGCATCACGCCGGCCGGCTTGGCCTCGGGGGCGGCGTTGCGCTTCTCCCAGGCGTCGCCGGCCCGGGTGCGCCGGACCCCGAGCGTGGGGCCCTCGGCGAGCAGGTGGTGCGGGGCGGCGTAGCTGATCTCGACGGTCACCACGTCGCCGGGGCGCACCGGCTCGCCGGGCCGGGTGAAGTGCACCAGGCGGTTGTCGGGCGCGCGGCCCGAGAGCCGGTCGGTCCGGTCGTCCTTCTTGCCCTCGCCCTCGGCCACCAGGATCTCCAGGGTCCGGCCGACCTGCTTCTTGTTCTCCTCCCAGGAGATCTCCTCCTGCAGGGCGATCAGCCGCTCGTAGCGCGCCTGCACGACGGCCTTGGGGATCTGGTCGGCCATCTCGGCGGCCGGGGTGCCCGGGCGCTTGGAGTACTGGAAGGTGAAGGCGTTGGTGAAGCGGGCCTCGCGGACCACGTGCATGGTCTGCTCGAAGTCCTCCTCGCTCTCACCGGGGAAGCCCACGATGATGTCGGTGGAGATCGCCGCGTCGGGCATCGCCTCGCGCACCTTGCGGATGATCCCGAGGAACTTCTCCTGGCGGTAGGAGCGCTTCATCGCCCGCAGCACGCTGTCCGAGCCGGACTGCAGCGGCATGTGCAGCTGGTGCATCACGTTCGGGGTCTGGGCCATCGCGGCGATCACGTCGTCGGTGAAGTCGCGCGGGTGCGGGGAGGTGAAGCGGACCCGCTCCAGCCCCTCGATCTGCCCGCAGGCGCGCAGCAGCTTGGAGAAGGCCTCGCGGTCGCCCAGGTCGGAGCCGTAGGCGTTGACGTTCTGGCCCAGCAGGGTGATCTCGATGACGCCCTCGCCCACCAGCGCCTCGACCTCGGCGAGCACGTCGCCCGGGCGGCGGTCCTCCTCCTTGCCGCGCAGCGCCGGCACGATGCAGAAGGTGCAGGTGTTGTTGCAGCCGACCGAGATGGCGACCCAGGCCGCGTAGGCGGACTCGCGGCGGGTGGGCAGCGTGGAGGGGAAGGTCTCCAGCGACTCCAGGATCTCCACCTGGGCCGTGCGCTCGATCCGGGCCCGCTCCAGCAGCGCGGGCAGGTGACCGATGTTGTGGGTCCCGAAGACCACGTCGACCCAGGGGGCCCGGCGCACGATGGTCTCGCGGTCCTTCTGGGCCAGGCAGCCGCCCACCGCGATCTGCATGTCCTTCTGCCGGGTCTTGGCCGGCGCGAGCTGACCGAGGTTGCCGTACAGCTTGTTGTCGGCGTTCTCGCGCACGGCGCAGGTGTTGAAGACCACCAGGTCGGGGTCGCCACCCTGGTCGGCCTTCACGTATCCGGCGTCCTCCAGCAGCCCGGACAGGCGCTCGGAGTCGTGGACGTTCATCTGACAGCCGTGCGTGACGACCT
The DNA here is from genome assembly GCF_039528135.1 of Kitasatospora nipponensis. NCBI lineage: Bacteria > Bacillati > Actinomycetota > Actinomycetes > Kitasatosporales > Streptomycetaceae > Kitasatospora > Kitasatospora nipponensis. Next base: position 7,947 of record NZ_BAAALF010000163.1, read on the forward strand.
TGTAAGTTCGCAAGCTCTCTCCCATACCCACAACAGCAAGGGTAAGGGCAGCCGGAAGGGCCCCCGGCGGCGAGCACGCGAGCGGCACCCCCTCCCGTGCGGCGCGTGCGCCTGGCAGGATCCCCCCATGACCCCGACCGGCTCCCTCGCACGCCTGATGACCAGCGGCCGGCTCTGGCGCGCCGTGGCGCTGCTGGTGGTGGCCGGGGTGCTGGCGGGCTGGTGGCTGGCCGGCGGCGGCACCGCCTCCTACCCGCGCGGCGTGAGCGGCTTCGCCACCGGGGTGCCGGCCGGCGTCTACGACAAGTACGGGCTGCTGCTGCGCCGCTACCTGCAGACCGCGATGCCCGGGGCGGACCTGCGCCTGGACAACTCGCAGGGCTCGGTGGACAACCTGGAGCGGGTGACCTCCGGCCGCGACGACTTCGCCTTCGCCACCGCCGACGCGGTCGCCGACTACCAGGGCCCGGGCAAGGAGCGGCTGCGGGCCATCGCCCGGATCTACGACGACTACCTGCAGCTGGTGGTCCCGCTGGACTCCCCGGTCCAGAAGGTGGCCGACCTGAAGGGCCGCCGGGTGGGCGTGGGCCAGCCCAAGTCCGGGGTGAACCTGGTGACCCGCCAGCTGCTGACCGCCGGCGGGATCGATCCGGACACCGGGATCGTCCCGGAGCCGCTCGGGGTGACCGACGCCGCCTCCGAGCTGGCCTCCGGCAAGATCGCCGCCTTCTTCTGGTCCGGCGGGCTGCCCACCGGCGCGCTCAACGACCTCGCGGTGCGCTACCCCATCCGGATCGTGCCGGTCGGCGACCTGATCGACGCGCTGCACCAGCAGAACGGGGACACCGCCGCCTACCGGGCGGCGGTGATGCCGGCCGGGGTCTACCCCAAGAGCCAGGCGGTGCTCACCATGGCGGTGCCGAACCTGCTGATCACCCGCGACGACGTCGACCCGCGGCTGGTCCAGGGGCTCACCAAGGCCGTGATGGACAGCCGGGACGTGATCGGGCTCCAGGTGCACTCGGCGCAGCTGGTGGACCTGCGCACCGCGGTCTACACCGACCCGCTGCCGCTCCACGAGGGCGCCCGGCGGTACTACCGCTCGGTCAAGCCCTGACGACGGTCAGGCCCTGACGGCGGTCAGGCCCTGACGGCGGCCGTCCGCTCGCCGCGCCCGGCCCGCGGCACGTTCAGGGTCACGGCCAGGCCGCCGGCCGGGCCGGTGGCGAAGTCGAGCGAGCCGCCGCCGGCCAGCAGCAGGGTCCGCGCGATCGACAGGCCCAGGCCCGAACCGTCCACGTTCTGGTGCCGAGGGCTGCGCCAGAACCGGTCGCCGATCCGGTCCAGCTCCTCCTCGGTCAGCCCCGGCCCGCTGTCGGCGACGGTGACCGCCACCTGACCGGCGTCCACCAGGACGGTGACCAGCACCGTGCCGGCCGGCGGGCTGAACTTGATCGCGTTGTCGAGCACCGCGTCCAGCGCGCTGCCGAAGCCGATCGGGTCGGCCAGCGCCCGGGCCGGCGGCGGCAGCGGACAGCGCAGCACGACCTCGTGCTGGTCGGCCAGCAGCCGCCAGGCCTCCACCCGGGCCAGCACCAGCGGTGCCAGGTCGACCGGCTCGGGCAGCGGCCGGCTGCCCTCGGCGGTGGCCAGGCCCAGCAGGTCGTCCAGCACCCGGGCCAGCCGCACCCCCTCCTCGCGCACCCCGACCAGCTCCGCCTCGTGCTCCTCGGGCAGCTCCAGACCCAGCAGCTCGACCCGCAGCAGCAGCGCGGCCAGCGGGTTGCGCAGCTGGTGGGAGGCGTCGGCGACGAAGGCCCGCTGCTGGTCCAGGGTGCGCACCACGTGGTCGGCCATCTCGTTGAAGGCACCGGCCAGGCTGCGCAGCTCGGGCGGACCGCCGGCCGGCGCGACCCGCGCGCTCATCCGGCCGGTGGCGATCTCGTGCGTCGCGCGGTCCAGGGTGCGCACCGGGCGCAGCACCCACTCGGTGAGCCGCACGGCGAGCAGGATCGCGGCGATCATCGCCACCGCCTCGCCGGCGCCCAGCACCATCCAGCGGTGCAGGATCCGCTCCCGCAGCGGGCCGGTCGGTGACTCGGTGACGACCAGCGCCACCACGTCGCCGTCGCGCACCACCGGGGAGGCGATGGTCAGGGTGCGGTCGGGCGTCCACGGCCAGACCTGCGGGGGGTTGGGGCTGCGCCGGCCGTCCCGGGCCGCCTGGACGGCCGGGTCGCCGGTCTGGCTGGCGTAGGGCGCCCAGCCGGCCGGGGCGACCGCGACCGGGGTGCGCCCGTCCCCCAGGAAGAGGCCGATCCGCACGCCGTAGAGGCTCTCGTAGGTACTCACCTCGGTGCCCAGCGCGCGGACCTGCAGCGGGTCCAGCGCGGTCGGCGCGGTGGGGTCGGAGCCGACCGCACCGCGCGAGGGCAGGCCCTGGGTGGGCATCTCCTGGGCGAACCGGGTCATGTCGTCCATCCGGTCGACCACCACCCGGCTCTGCTCGGCGGCGGCCATCGCGGCGGCCAGCGGCACGCCCAGGGCGGCCAGCACGCAGGCGATCAGGGCGAGCAGGATGCCCAGGAGGCGGGTGCGCATGCCTAGGTCGTCCCGGCGGCCGGACCGGGCGGGCCACCGGCCGGGCCCTCGGGGGCGGCCGGGCCGTCGGGGGCCGGCGGGGCGTCGGCCCTGGCGGTGGGCGGCGACTGCGGGATGAGCCGGTAGCCCACGCCGCGCACCGCCTCGACCAGGCCGGGCAGCGCGAGCTTGGTGCGCAGCGAGCCGATGTGCACCTCCAGGGTGCGCCCGTTGCCCTCCCAGCCGCTGCGCCAGACCTCGCTGAAGATCTGCTCGCGCCGGTAGACCACGCCCGGGCTCTGCGCCAGCAGCGCGAGCAGGTCGAACTCCTTGCGGGTGAGCGCGATGTCGCGGCCCCGCACGCTCACCCGGCGCCGCTCGCGGTCGATGCCGATGCCCCAGGACTCCAGCGAGCCGGGGCCGGCGGGCGTCGCGGGCCCCTCCGGGTCGGCCCCGGCCACCGGGCCGGGCTGGAAGCGCCGCGCCACCGCGTGGATCCGGGCCAGCAGCTCGCCCATGTCGTACGGCTTGGTGATGTAGTCGTCCGCGCCGAGGTTGAGGCCGTGGATCCGGGAGCGGATGTCGGCCCGCGCCGTCACCATGATCACCGGGACGCCGCTGCCGGCCCGGATCCGGCTGCACACCTCGAAGCCGTCGCGGTCCGGCAGGCCGAGGTCGAGCAGGACCACCCGGTAGGGGTCGGAGCCGTCCGGGACCAGTGCGTCCAGGGCCTCGTGCCCGCTGCGCGCGTGCCGCACCTGGAAGCCGTGCCGGCTCAGCACGGCGACCAGCGCCGCCGCGACCCGGTCGTCGTCCTCGACGAGGAGCAGCCGCATCCCACACCCTTCCGATCCGTGGCGGGCCGCCGATGATCGCGGAGCCCTCCGGTGCCGTGCCGTGCCGGCGGCCCTTGCGGGTGCCGGCGAAGCGGCCATCCTCCCCCACCGGCGGCGATGCGACCAGCCCCACGATCGCGGTGGGTCAATGGGCCGCCGGGCTGTGGCCCTTTCGTGATGATCACATCGCAATGCTCAAGTTCTGCTCAGATCACATGACGGTGACTCGTCAGCCCGCCTAGGGTCGCGGTACCGGGGGCTGCGAGCTCCGCCGGCCCACGGCCCCCGGTACCAGTCCGACGCCGCGGGGAGCCCTCTGGTCCCGCTACGCAGGGAGCCGGGGCGCGATGAGCCAGAGCACGACGGACTGCCCCGTCCCGCTGGTCGTGCTGACCGGCGTGAACAAGTACCGCGACGCCCTCCACGTGCTCCAGGACATCGACCTGACGATCCACCACGGCGAAGTGGTGGCGGTGATCGGCCCCCGTGACTCCGGCACCTCGACGCTCTGCCGCACCATCAACCGGCTGGAGCGGATCGACGCGGGCACCATCACCGTCGACGGCCGGCCGCTGCCCACCCGCGGCCGGGCCCTGGACCGGTTGCGGGCCGAGATCGGCATGGTCTTCCGGGGCTTCCACCTCTTCGCGCACCGCACCGTGCTGGAGAACGTGGTGCTGCCCCAGGTCACGGTGCGCCGCACCCCGCGCGCGGTCGCCGAGGCCTCCGCCCGGGCCCTGCTGGAACGGGTCGGGGTCGGCGCCCACGCCGACAGGTACCCGGCCGGGCTCTCGGGCGGCCAGCAGCAGCGGGTGGCGATCGCCCGGGCGCTGGCGATGGAGCCCCGGATGCTGCTCTTCGACCAGCCGACCTCCGCGCTCGACCCGGAGATGACCGCCGAGGTGCTGGACGTCATGCACACCCTGGCGGCCGAGGGCCGCACGATGGTCGTGGCCACCCACGAGCTGGGCTTCGCGCGCTCCGCCGCCCACCGGGTGCTCTTCATGGCCGACGGCCGGATCCTCGAGGACCGCACCCCCGAGGCGTTCTTCAGCACACCGCGCAGCGAGCGCGCCAAGGACTTCCTCGCCGCCGTCGCGCACCACTGACCGGCCGTCACCCGGTCGCCGCCCGGGACCGACCGCGCGGGAGACGACGGACGAAGGAAGGAGTCGCCGGCATGGGCCCGCTGTTCCCGGACGACACCCGCTCGCCACTGCGGGACGGACTGCTGTGGACGCTCGAGGTGACCGCGGCCAGCGCCGTCCTCGCCCTGCTCCTCGGCGCCCTGCTGGCGGCCCTGCGGGTAGGGCCCGTCGCCGCCCTGCGGGTCTGCTCCTCCTGGTGGACCGGACTCGCACGGCACACCCCGCCGGCGCTGCTGCTCCTGGTGGTGGCCGTCGGACTGCCCCGCACCGGCGCCCCGGTGCCCGCCTTCGGCTGCGCGGCGCTGGCGCTGGGCGGGTACACCGCGGGCGGGATCGGCGAGGTGCTGGGCACGGGGGTCCGCACCGTCGCGCTGGGAGCGGGGGAGGCGGCCCGCAGCCTGGGCATGACCGCCGTCCAGAGCCTGACCCTGGTCGTCCTGCCGCAGGCGGCCCGCGCCGTGCTCGCCCCGCTGGCGGCGCTGCTCGGCCCGCTGCCGCGGCACGCCGCGCTCGCCGGCGCCTTCGCGGTCGCCGGGCGCCACGTCCTGCCGCGCCCGTTCGGGGACCAGGGGTACGGCGCCCTCGCCGTCCTGGCTGCGACCGCGCTCGGCTGCCTCGGCCTGGAACGCGCGCTCGGGACGGTCCTGCGCAGGCGGCGGGACCGGCCGGCGGCGGGCGGGTGTCCGGGCCGGCGGGCGC
>NZ_BAAALF010000163.1:13219-19193 GCF_039528135.1 Kitasatospora nipponensis
CCACCCGCCACTCCTGCCAGGGGTTGCCCGGGGAGTAGGTGAGCAGGCGGGGGCACCGGCCGGGGGCGGGCGGCTGACCGGACCGGCGGCCGGACGGCAGACCGGACCGGACGGCAGGGCAGACCGGACCGGACCGGACCGGTGAGCAGGCGACCGATCGGGCCGCTGAGCGAGCCACCGAGCGAGCCACCGAACGAACCGCCGGGCGCCGGGGAACCGCTCGCCGAGGCCGCCGGTACGCCACACGGCTACCCCTGCCGGCCGGGGCTCGCGGCCGGCGCCGCGCCGCGCGCCGTGCTCCGCCCGGTCCTGGCCGCGCTCGCCCGGGCCGTCGGGCCCCGCGCCCGCCACGGCGCGAACCGGCGCACACCGGCTGCTGCTTGACGGACACCCAGGTGATCTGTTGCATTGCTCTTCGTGACACCACCCGGGACCAGCGCAGTTCAAGCCGCCACACGATCGGCGTCGGCCTGCCCCGACGTGTGCCGCGGGGGCCGTGCATGGACCCGGTGATCGTGGTCGGAGCCGGGCCGGTGGGACTGGCCCTGGCGCTGGCTCTGGCCCGGCACGAGGTCCCGAGCATCGTCCTGGACCAGGGCGGCGGGGTCTGCCCCGAGGGACCGCGCAGCGCGGTGCTCGGCACCGAGTCCACCGCCTTCCTGGAACGGCTCGGCTACCTGCGGGCCGCCTCCGACGCCGCCCGCTGGGAGCGGCTGAGCGTCTGGCGCCGCCGCCAGGAGGTGCTGCGCCTGGAACTGACGGACCACCCGGTGCTGCACCTGCCGCAGCACCGGCTGCAGCGCGGCCTGCGCGACGCGGCCACCGCGACCCCGCTGGTCCAGCTGGTGCCGCACGCCCGGGTGGAGGAGCTCGACCAGGACCGCGACGGGGTGAGCGTGCGCAGCCGGCACGCCCAGGACGGCTCCGACACCTGGTGGCGGGCCAGCCACCTGGTCGGCTGCGACGGGGCCCGCTCCGCGGTGCGCAAGCTGCTGGGGATCCGCTTCCCCGGCCGGCCCGCCGTGGACCGGCACGCCATCGCCACCGTCCGGGTCGACCTGCCGTTCGCCGGCGAGGCCCGGCTGCACCGCGAGCCGCCCTGGCGCGGGGACCGCGAGGCCTCGGCCCGACCGCTCCCGGACGGCCTGTGGCGGCTGGACTGGCGGCTGCCGCCCGGCCGGCCGGCGCCCAGCGAACCGGTCGACCCGCACGCCACCTGGCCCGGCCTGGTCACCGGGGACACCCTGCTGACCCGGGTGAAATCCACCCTGACCGGCTGGTGCGGCGAACTGCCCCGCTACGACCTGCTGGCCGCCGCCGACCACACCGCCCAGCAGCGGCTGGCCGCCCGCTTCCGCAGCGGCCGCTGCTTCCTGGCCGGGGACGCGGCGCACCTGCACGGCGCGCTCGGCATGCAGAACCTCGCCGACGGTCTGCGCGACGCGGACAACCTGGCCTGGCGGCTCGCGGTCGCCTGGCACCTGCACGCGGGCGGTCCGCAGCCCGGCGGCTCGCTGCTGGACGGCTACGAGGCGGAGCGGCGCGGCGCGGTCGGGGCCCGGCTGCGCGGCGTGGACCAGGCGATGCCACTGCTGCGCCCGCTCCGCGGCTGGCAGCAGACCCGCAGGTCGCTGCTGTCCGGCTCGTTCCGCAAGCACGCCCCGCTGCTGGCCGACGGGCTGCTGGGCACCGGACGGTTCGGCGGCGCGCCCGCCTATCCGGCCGCGCCCTCCGGGGTACCGGGGCGGGCCGGCGGCGTGCCGGTGCAGCGCGGGCCGGGCCGGGGCACCACGCTCACCGAGAACCTGCCGGCCACCGCGCCCGGCGTCCTGGTGCCGAACGTCGCGGTGGTCACCACCGAGGGGGTGCCGGACCAGCTGTACGCCCGACTGGGCGCGACCTTCCTGCTGCTGCTGGTGGCGCCCGGCACGGCGGTCTGGTCCTCCGAGCACTGGATGGGCGCGGGGCTGATGCCCCGGCTGGCGGAGGTCGCGGCGGCGCTGCCGGTGCCGGCCGAGGTGCTGGTCACCGAGGAGTACCCGGGGGCCGGGCCGCACACGGTGCTGCTGGTCCGGCCGGACGGTCACCTGGTCGGGATCACCCAGGGCTGCCGGGCCGAGGACCTCCAGGCGCTGGCCGACCGGGCCCGCGGCGGCCCCGCCTCACTGGCCGGCTCGCAGCCGGCGGGTTCACCGAGCACCGGTTCACCGAGCACCGGTTCGTCGAGCAGCGGTTCGTCGAGCACCGGTTCGCGGAGCGCCCGTGCGCAGGGTCCGGCCTCGCCGAGCACCGGCTCGCAACCGGCGTCCTCGCAGCCGGCAGGCCCACGGGCAGCGGGGTCGCCCGCGGCCGGCGCCCCGCCCGCCGCCGCCACCGCCGCCGCGCAGGGCGCCGCCCGGACCGCGGGCGCCGAGAGGTAGGCCACGGGCTGAGGCGGGCTCAGCCGAGCGACCAGTCCTCGAGTTCCTCGCTGCTCTCGCCCGCCGCGTCCAACGCCTCGCGCACCACCCGGAAGGCCACGCCCTGCGGGTAGCCGCGGCGGGCCAGCATGCCGACCAGCCGGCGCATCCGGGCCTGGCGCTCCAGTCCCGCGGTACTCCTGAGCTTGCGCTCCACCAGGGCGCGGGCCGCCACCGCCTCGTCCTCGGGGTCGAGTTGGGCCACCGCCTCCTCGACCACGGCGCCGGCCACCCCCCGGGTGCGCAGTTCCTGGGCGAGTGCCCGGCGGGCCAGCCCCCGGCCGGCGTGCCGCGACTCGACCCAGGCGGCGGCGAAGGCCGCGTCGTCGATCAGCCCGACCTCCTCGAAGCGGCCGAGCACCTGCTCGGCGACCTCGTCGGGGATCTCGCGCTTGCGCAGCGCGTCGGCGAGCTGCTTGCGGGTCTTGGCGTTGCCGGTGAGCAGGCGCAGGCAGATGTCCCGGGCCCGGGCGGCGGGGTCCGTCTCGACCTCGTCGGTGGCCCGGGCCCGCCCGCCCGCGCCGCGCTCCCGCGAACGCCCCCCGCCGGGCTCGCGCCCGCTCCGGCGGCCGCGCTCGCCGTCCCCCCGCTCGGCGTCCCCCCGCTCGCCACCGGAACGCGTGCCGCCGCTCCGCGCCCCACCCGTCCGGGTGCCGGCCGACGTGCGCCGCCCGCCGCTGCGGGCGCCTCGACCGGCTCCGGGCGCCGGCGCGTCCTGGCTCGGCTTGGCGTCCACCACCCAGTCGGGGCGCTCGCCCTCCTGCTCGCGCTTGGCGTCCACCACCCAGTCGGGCCGGTGGACGCCGTCGTCGGCACCGGACCGCGCCGCGCGGGTCAACCGCCGGGCCGGCGCGGGCTCGGCGGCCGCGCCGGTCGCCGGGGCGGGCTCGAAGCTCTCGCCGCCCACCCCGCTGGCGCACCAGTCACGCGGCCCCCAGGTACCCGCCGGTCCCGGTCCGCCCGCAGGCTCGCTCCTCATCGGTTGATCAGGCCTTGGCCGCCGCCGCCTTCTTGGCGGGCGCCGCCTTCGCCGCAGTTGCGGTGATCGGCTTGACCGCGCCGTCCACCTCGACCGCGACCGGTGCGGGGGCGCCCTCGACCGGCGCGTCCGGGTCGGCCAGGATGCCCAGCTTGATCTTGATCTTCTTCTCGATCTCCTCGGCCAGCGCCGGGTTGTCGCGCAGGAAGTTGCGGGCGTTCTCCTTGCCCTGGCCCAGCTGGTCGCCCTCGTACGTGTACCAGGCGCCGGCCTTGCGGATGAAGCCGTGCTCGACGCCCATGTCGATCAGGCCACCCTCCCAGCTGATGCCGTGGCCGTAGAGGATGTCGAACTCGGCCTGCTTGAACGGCGCGGCGACCTTGTTCTTGACCACCTTGACGCGGGTGCGGTTGCCGACCGCCTCGGTGCCGTCCTTGAGCGTCTCGATGCGGCGGATGTCCAGCCGGACCGAGGCGTAGAACTTCAGCGCCCGGCCACCGGTGGTGGTCTCCGGCGAACCGAACATGACGCCGATCTTCTCGCGCAGCTGGTTGATGAAGATCGCGGTGGTGTTCGACTGGTTCAGCGCACCGGCGATCTTCCGCAGCGCCTGGCTCATCAGGCGGGCCTGCAGACCCACGTGCGAGTCGCCCATCTCGCCCTCGATCTCGGCGCGCGGCACCAGGGCGGCCACCGAGTCGATGATGATCAGGTCGATCGCGCCGGAGCGGATCAGCATGTCGGTGATCTCGAGCGCCTGCTCGCCGGTGTCCGGCTGGGAGACCAGCAGGGCGTCGGTGTCGACCCCGAGCTTGCGGGCGTACTCCGGGTCGAGGGCGTGCTCGGCGTCGACGAAGGCGACCGTGCCGCCGAGCTTCTGGGCGCTGGCCGCGGCGTGCAGGGTCAGCGTCGTCTTGCCGGAGGACTCCGGGCCGTAGATCTCGACCACCCGGCCGCGGGGCAGCCCGCCGACGCCGAGGGCCACGTCGAGTGCGGTCGACCCGGTGGGGATCACGTCGATCGGGGCACGGGACTGGTCGCCCAGGCGCATCACCGAGCCCTTGCCGAACTGCCGCTCAATCTGGGCGAGTGCGGTCTCAAGAGCCTTCTCGCGGTCCGTACCTGCCATGGCTTCCACCCTCGGGTTCTGTGCTGTGCGCTTCATCGTCCTCGACGCTAGCGCGTCCCACCGACAATCGGCCCCGGACGGGCTCGGCCTGTGGAAAACTCGCCGGTGGCCCCAGTATAGGGAACGCCAGTTCGAATCAATCCCCGGCGGCGCCCCCGGTCCGCCACGGCCGCCCGGGTCAGCGCAGCAGCGTGGAGACCCCCATCACCTCGCACACCACCCGCCACACGTCCTTGGCCTCCCACCCCGCGTCCAGCGCCTGCTGCACGGTGCGGCCGCCGAGCTCGCTCATCACGTGGTCGCGGGCGAACGACTGCGCGTACGCCGTGCCGAAGTGCTCGTCCATCCGTCGCCAGAACTCGGTCAGCCTCATGGGCCCCAGTATCCAACCGCTCAGCGCGGCAGGGCGACGATCCCCGCGCCGTACAGCCGCCGGTCGCGGCAGAGCCCGGGACCGGTCGGGCAGTTCGCCCGGGCCTGGCCGAGCAGCAGGTCGCGCAGCTGCTCGGGCCCCCAGCCCGGGTGGCCGGCGGCGGCCACCGCGACGGCGCCGGTGACGTGCGCCGCGCTCATCGAGGTGCCGGCCAGCGCGGCGTAGCGGCCGCCCGGCCAGTCCGAGACGATCGCCTCGCCCGGGCCGCCGTCCGGATCGCCGCCGGGCGCGGCCAGCGAGATCCGGCCCTCGCCGAAGTTCGAGTAGGTCGCGACCGTGCCGGAGCGGGTCACCGCGGCGACCGAGAGCACCCCCGGCAGCTCGCCGGGCAGCCGCAGGCACTCGGTGCCCACCCGGCGGTCCTCGGCCGGGCCGTCCAGCCGGTCGTTGGGGCTGCGCCGGTCGACCCGCGGCGCGGTGAGGTCCTGCGCGTCGTTGCCGGCCGAGGCGACCACCAGCGCGCCGCGGCGCTGCGCGTAGGCCACCGCCCGGCCGACCGCCGCGATCATCGCCCCCTGGTCGGGGTCCTCGGGGCAGTTGTACTTCCACGGGTCCGCGAAGTAGCTGTCGTTGATCGCGACGGCGCCGTGGTCCGCGGCCCAGAGCAGGCCGCAGACGATGTTCTCCGGGTAGTACTGGCCCAGCGGGCCCAGCAGCCGCACCGCGGCGATCCGCACCCCCGGCGCCACCCCGCTGACCCCGTGGCCGTCCTGGGCCGCCCCGATCAGGCCCGCCACGTGGGTGCCGTGGCCGCTCTCGGTGACGCCGTCGTCCGGGCGCCAGGAGCCGAACCGGGCGTCCGGCCGGCCGTCCGCGCAGGAGACCGAGTCGGCCGGGCTCACCGCGTCGCGCAGGTCGGGGTGGGTGTCGTCGACGCCGGAGTCGAGCACCGCGACCAGCACCCGGCGCGGCGCCGCCCCGCGCCGGGCGGCCAGGTCGGGGGCCGGCGCGCCCAGCAGCGCGGCGGGGGCCTG
>NZ_BAAALF010000164.1:0-18998 GCF_039528135.1 Kitasatospora nipponensis
GGGCGGCGGCGGCCGGCTGGCTGCTGACCCGGCGCCGGCGCGAGCGGGTCCGCTCGCTCGCCCTGGGCGCCCTGCGGGCCGCCACCCTCGCCCCGCCCGCGGCGCTGTCGGCGGATCGCGCGCGGCCGGCGGAGGGGGAGCCGGCGCAGGTGGGGGAGGCGGCCGCCGCGGACACCCCGCACGGCGCCACCGCGCTGCGCCACCACTGACCCGCGCCCGCCCGGCCCCCTACGGCCGGGCGGGCGCTCCCAGTTCGCCCGCCTCCCGGTAGGCCGCCTCCGCGCTCGCCCGGGCCCGCGCGCGGGCACCCTCGGGGTCGGCCAGGGCCGTCCAGGAGACGCAGTACATCAGCAGCCGGCTGACGAAGTTGATCCAGAGCAGCAGCGCCACCGGGACGCCGAAGGCGCCGTACAGGCTCTTGCCGGCCACCGAGCCCAGGTAGGAGGAGAGCAGCAGCTTCAGCAGTTCGAAGCCGACCGCGCCGATCAGCGCCCCCGCCAGCAGGTCCCCGCGGTGCTGGCCGGTGATCCGCGGGAAGGGCCCGAGCAGGTAGAGGAAGAGCAGCAGGTCCGCACCGACCGCGATGACGAAGCCGGCGGCGGCCAGCAGGTAGTGCGCGGGCCCGCGGTCGGACAGGCCCAGGCCCTCGGCGAGCCGGCCGGCCAGCTGGGTGGTCACCGCGGAGGCGCCCAGCGAGAGCGCCGAGACCACGCCCAGGCCCGCCAGCACCAGGCAGTCCCAGCCCTTGCGCAGCAGTGGGTTGCCCTCCTCGGCGGGAAGCTGCCAGATGTCCCGGATCGAGCCGCGCATGGTGGCCACCCAGCCGAGCCCGGAGATCAGCAGCAGCAGGCCGCTGATCGCCCCGACCGTGGCCGCGTTGGCGATCAGCGAGTCCAGGTCCAGCGAGCCGGCCAGCCCCGGCACCTGGTCGGCGATCCGCTGCTTGAGGTCGTTCACCCGGGTGGGCGACAGGGTGGCCACCGCGATCGCCAACGCGACGGTGAGCAACGGGAAGAGCGCGAGGAAGCCGAAGAAGGTGACCGCGCCGGCCAGCCGGTTGCTCTTGGCCGCGGTGAAGTGCTCGTACACGCGGTACGGGCGACTGCGCAGCACGGTGGTGACGAGCGGGCCGATGACCGGCAGCCCGGTGAGGAATCCCATGCGCGACGCCTACCCTGACGGGGCGTCGAAAAGTCCTGGTTGATCGCACTTGCCCTGGAAAGCCCAGTGTGCGGCCCGCCCGGCGGCGTCCTGGGCCGCACCGGAGCCGTCCTCGGATGCGACGGGCGGATGACGGCCAGGTGGCGGACGGACGACGGGCGGACGGTGCCCCCTGGGCCGCTTGCGACGAAAGGTAGGATCGCCGGGTACCGCCTGTCCCGCGCCACCGATGCGGGGTCCACCACCAGGCCGTCGTCCGTCCCTGATGAAAGGCCCGCGCAACTGATGGCCCCCCGTCTCTCCGTCGTTGTTCCGATCTACAACGTCGAGCGGTACCTGGAGGAGTGCCTCGAATCCATCGCCGCCCAGACCATGAGCGATCTCGAGTGCATCATGGTCGACGACGGCTCGAAGGACGGGAGCGCGGCCATCGCCGAGGCGTTCGCGGCCAAGGATTCCCGGTTCCGGCTCGTCCGCAAGCAGAACGCCGGCCTCGGCGCCGCCCGCAACACCGGGCTGCTGCACCTCACCGAGGGCACCGAGTTCCTGGCGTTCGTCGACAGCGACGACACCCTGCCGCCGAGTGCCTACGAGCTGATGATCACCACGCTCGACGAGACCGGCTCGGACTTCGCCACCGGCAACGTGCTGCGCTTCCGCGCCGTGGGCCACTACCAGTCCGGCGGCCACTCCAAGCCGTTCCGGCACACCCGGCTGAAGACCCACATCACCGAGATCCCGGCGCTGGTCACCGACCGCACCGCGTGGAACAAGGTCTACCGGCGGACGTTCTGGGACGCGGCCGGCCTGCTCTACCCCGAGGGCATCCTGTACGAGGACGCCCCGGTGAGCGTGCCGCACCACTACCTGGCGCGCAGCGTGGACGTGCTCTCCGAGCCGATCTACCACTGGCGCGAGCGCGAGGTCGGCGAGATGTCGATCACCCAGATGCGCACCAACCCCAAGGGCCTGATCGACCGGGTCACCTCGATGGAGCTGGTGCGCGGCTGGCTGCTCAAGCAGACCGCGCCCAAGTTCAAGGAGTACCTGCGGGCCTACGACGAGAACAACCTCGTCGAGGAGATCCCGATGTTCTTCTGGTCCGTCGTGGACGGCGAGCAGGACTACCGGGACGCCTACCTGGAGTGCGTGGGCCGGCTGCTGCGGGCGATCGGCCCCGACCTGGTGCGCAAGCTGCGTGCCCCGCTGCGCCTGAAGTACCACCTGACCCTCGCCGGGCGGATCGACGAGTTCGTCGCGCAGATGCGCTTCGAGGCCGAGAGCAACGGTGCCGCCCCCGCCCGCGGCCTGCTGCGCCCCTACGCCGACTACCCCTTCCTGCGCGGTGGCCGCAAGAGCGTGCCGCCGGACGTGCTGCGCCTGGACAACGCCCTGGTGATGCGCACCCGCGTCTACACCTCGGCCTGGGAGGACGGCAAGCTGCGGCTGACCGGGCACGCCTTCCCCGAGCACGTCGGCGCGGAGGGCAAGCACGACCTGGTCCGGATGATCGTGCTGCGCGAGGCCAAGGGCCGGCGCATCGTGACCGTCTCCACCAAGAGCCAGTACGCCCCCGAGGCGACCGCCAGCTCCCCGCACGACATCTACAGCTGCGACTGGGCCGGTTTCACCACCCTGATCGACCCGGCCAAGCTGAAGAAGCGCGGCCAGTGGCAGGACGGCAGCTGGCGGGTGCTGGTGGCCGGCGCGGGCAAGGCCGGCGTCTACAAGGGCCGGATGTCCGGCGGCTGGACCGACAGCGCGCAGAGCTACCCGACCTTCTGGGCCGACGCCACCACCCGGATCGTGCCGATCCTGCGCGACGGCTTCCTGCACCTGGACGTCGAGACGCTGCGCGCGGCGCTGACCGAGCTGCACACCGAGGACGACACCGTCGTGCTGAGCGGGATCGTGCGCAGCAGCTCCGACCTGGCGGGCCTGCAGCTGCAGATGCACCACTCGGAGTCCGGCTCCAAGCTGACCTTCCCGGTGGAGTTCGGGGTGCCGGCCGGCCGGCCGGTCCCGTTCACCGCGCGGATCCCGATCGCGCAGCTCACCGAGGTGCGCGACCGGTGGAACGAGCTCGACCCGGCCGCCGCGGCCCGTACCGCCGACCACTGGTACGCCCAGCTGCTGCTGACCGACAAGACCGTGCTACCGATCATGGTCGACGACCGGGTGCCGCTGGAGCAGCTCGAGCTGCCGCTGGACCCGCAGGCCCCGGTCGGCACCGCGCGCGTGCTGGTCTCCAAGCCCACCGACACCGGGCACCTGCAGTTCTCCGACCAGCTGGTGCAGCCGGTGGTGGACCGGATCCAGGGCAGCGACGAGGACGGCTTCACCCTCGGCGGCCGCTTCCCGCTGCCCGGCGAGCACGCCTACGAGCTGGTGATCAAGCACAACTGGCGCGAGGAGGACTACACGCACCCGCTGGTGGTGCGCGAGGGCCGCTTCGAGGTGCGGCTGCCGGCCGTGCCGGTCGGCTCGTACTCGGGCCGGGTGCCGCTGCACAAGGGCACCTGGGAGGTCTTCTTCCGCCCGGTCGGCGGCGACCCGGAGCGCACCTGGCCCAAGGTCCAGGTCGCGCTGGAGGCCCACCACTCGCTGCCCGCCGAGATCAGCGCCCGCGGCAAGCAGGTGGTCCTGGAGCGCCGCTACTTCGACACGCTGTCGCTGGAGGCGCACTCCGACCTGGGCCCGCACGAGCGCAGCGGCTTCCGCCAGCGCCAGCTGCGCAAGGAGGTCTTCCCGGCCGCCCAGCGCAAGCCGCTGCGGGACACGGTGCTCTACAACGTGGCGCAGGGCGGCCAGTACGCCGGCTCCCCGCGGGCCATCCACGAGGAGCTGGTGCGCCGCGGCCTGCCGCTGGAGCACCTGTGGACGGTCGACGACCAGCAGGCCGACCTGCCGCAGAGCGCCCGCGCGCTGCGCCAGTGGAGCCCCGAGTGGTTCGAGGCGATGGCCACCGCCAAGTACGTGGTGACCAGCACCCACCTGCCCGACTTCGTCACGCCGCGCACCGGCCAGGTGATAGTGCAGACCTGGATGGGCACCCCGCTCAAGCGGATCGGCCACGACTTCGAGAAGATCTGGTTCATCGACAGCAACTACCTCAAGTCGCTGGACCGCGAGGTGCCGACCTGGGGCAAGCTGGTCTCCGGCAGCAGCTTCGCCACACCGGTCCTGCAGCGCGCCTTCCAGTACCAGGGCGAGATGCTGGAGACCGGATACCCGCACAACGACGTCTTCTTCGCCCCCGACCGGGAGAAGCGGGCGGCCGAGGTGCGCACCCGGCTGGGGCTGCCCGAGGACAAGAAGGTGGTGCTCTACGCGCCGACCTTCCGCGAGGACCGCAAGCGTCCGCACGGCGGCTACCAGATCGACCTGCGCCTGGACGTGGACGCGGCCCGCGAGGCACTGGGCGAGGACCAGGTCCTGCTGGTCCGCCCGCACGCCAACTGCCACGGGGTGATCCCGGGCTCCGGCAACGGCTACGTCTGGGACGTCTCGCGCTACCCGGACATGGCCGACCTGCTGCTGATCGCCGACGTGCTGATCACGGACTACTCGGCCTCCATGTTCGACTTCGTGAACACCGGCCGGCCGATCCTGTTCTTCACGTACGACCTGGAGCACTACCGCGACAACCTGTGCGGCTTCACCTTCGACTTCGAGCAGCAGGCCCCCGGCCCGCTGCTGCGGACCTCCGAGCAGGTGGTCGCTGCGCTGGGCTCGCTGGAGAAGGTCGCCGAGGAGCACCGCGAGGCCTACGCCCAGTTCCGCACCGCCTACTGCGACCTGGACGACGGCCACGCCGCCGCCCGGGTGGTCGACGGCATGCTGGGCTGACCGACCGCGCACCGACCCCGAGGGGTCCTCACGAACCGAACGATCCGTTCGCTCCGTGAGGGCCCCTCGGGGCTTTCCGGGGGTACCGGAGGCAGGCCGGGGGACCGGGGCCTACCGGGAGAGCCAGGTCGCCTCCGCGAGCGGCTCCGCGGCCCCGGCGACGGCCGGAGCGCCCTGCGGGTGGTCGACCGGACACGACTCGGCCGAGGGCTCGGCGGACGGCTCGCCGGCCGGGCGCGCGCCGGGCACGTCCGGCGCGTCGGGGCGCTCGAAGGGACCGGGGACCGGGAAGTAGGCCCGCAGGAAGCCGGTCACCTGCCGGTCCTGCTCCTCGCGCGGCACCTGGTCCAGGTCGCCGTCGTTGAGGCAGAAGGTGTCGATCCCACGGTCCCGGAGCAGCCCGGGCAGCTGCTCCAGGGCCGCATGGCGGTCCACGTCGACGTAGCGGTGCCCGATCCGGCCCCAGCCGACCCGGCTGGTGAGGTAACCCACGCTGACCGCCAGGGTGATCGGCGCGAGGTCCTCGGGGGCGCGGAAGGGCGTGCGCACCGTCTCGGCCAGTTCGACCGCGAAGGTCTCCGCGGTCTCCCGCAGCAGCGAGCGGGTCAGCGGATAGGGCGCGTGGCTCAGGGTGTTGGTGGTGTGCCGGCCGTACTCGCGCTGCACCAGGGCGCGGGTGTTCTTCTGCGCCGCGACGTACTCGTCGTCCTGACTGCTGACCGCGCCCGGCGGAATCACCCGGGAATCGAGGTTCACCAGCGGCGAGCCGTTTCCCTGGAAGAACTGTTCCGGGCGGACCGGACGGCCCAGGAACATGTCGTCGTTGAAATACAGGAAATGCTCAGCAAGCCCGGGAATCCTGTGCAGTTGGGATTCGATGGCGTGCGAGTTGAATACCGGCAGCGTGGACGGATCGGCGAAGAGCTCGCGGTGCGCGACGACCGTCACCCCCGGGTGCCCGGCCCGCAGCCAGGCCGGTGACTGGTCGTCAGTGACCAGGAAGACGTGCCGGATCCAGGGGGCGTACATCGCGATCGAGCGCAGGCAGTAGCGCAGTTCGTCCCGGCTGTGGAAGCGCTCGTCGCCGGCCCCGGTCGCTGGCGGCTCGCCCAGCGCCGCCACCACCGCCGCACGGCGCCGGCGCCAGGCCGGGTCGCTGCCGTCCACCCAGGTGATCACGGCGTCCACCGGGAAGGTCACGTCGTCGAGCAGCGGCTGGGCGAAGGCGGCCGGCACGGGGTAGTCGCGGCCGCCGATGCGCACCGTGCTGTCCGGCTCCAGCGAGGGGATCCACCAGCCGAAGGGCGGTTCGTGGATGGCCGCGATGGCCCCCGCGGAGGGCGCGGCCGAGTCCCAGAAGTCCAGGTCACAGCCGTGTTCGGGGCCGTAGGCCAGGGTCCGCGAGGTGGTCACCACCGGGCGGTACACCCGCACGCCCTTGACCAGGACCGCCGGCTCCTCCCCCGGCTGCTCGGCCGGCGCCTCGTCCCTCCCCTCCCCCGGCTCCCCCTCGCCCGGCTCCTCGCCCGGCTCCTCGCCCGACGGCCGGCCGGCAGGCGGCTCGTGCCGGGCCCGCTGCTCCTCGGCGTGGGCCCGCTCCAGAGCCACGACGCCGGCCGGCAGGCGCTCGGCCAGCATCGTGCCCAGCGTGACGTCGTGACCGAGCAGGTCGGCGTAGACCGGCCGGCCGGCGAAGGCCGTGGCGAGCGCGGTGAGCACCTCGGCGCGCCGGCCCGGCGGGATCACCACGCTCTGCCGGCACTCCTGGCCCGGCATCGGGGCGAAGGCCAGGCCGCCGGCCGTCAGCACCTCGGCGACCTCGGTGAAGCTGTGCAGGAAGGCGTCCCCGGAGAGCAGGTCGTCGCGCACCGCGGCCACCCGCCCGTCGTGCCGCACCAGGCCGGCGTCACCGTCGAGCAGCAACTCCTCACGCTCGCGCAGCAGTTCGGCCTCGATGCGGGCGGCGACGGCGGGGGCCGGCTCGGCGGGCGTGACGTCGGGCCCGGTTTCGGGGACCTGCGGGGTGGCGGCCTGCGGCGGGCCGGCCTGGTGCGGCACGCCGACCCCGGCCGCCGCGAGGGGCGAGGTCACCTCCCGCCCCGACCGTGCTCGCCGCGGTCCCACGACCCGGCGAAGGGCGGCTCGAGCCACTCGCCGGAACCAGCGGCGACAGCGCATCATCTCTCCAGACGGTGGGCACCCTGGCCGACAAAAGGCCCCCGTGGCCATTACCGGCTCAGTGTAGCGCTGAGTACACAGAGAGATGAATGAGAAAATAATAAAAGATTACTTGCAGGAATTCTTCATCATTCAATCGGGGAATTACTCAGCGCCGAACGCGTAACCGTGCCACGGCCGCCAGACGCCGTCGGCGCCGAACCAGGAGAGCGTGAATCCACCGACCGTGAAGGCCGCGTCGAAGAGCCGGGCCCGCGCGGAGGCGGCGTCCAGCAGTTCCGGCTCCAGCCCGTGCGCGAGGGTCACGTGCGGGTGGTACGGGAAGTCCAGTTCGCGGGCCAGCGGGCCGGAGCGGACCTCGGCCTCCAGCGTGCGGCACTCCTGGGCGCCCTCCTCGACCCGGACGAAGACCACCGGGGAGACGGGGCGGAAGGTCCCGCTGCCGTGCAGCAGCATCCGGAACGGCCGGTGCGCGGCGGCCACCGCCGCCAGGTGCGCGCGCACCGCCGCCAGCCGCTCGCCGGGCACCTCGGTCGGCGGCAGCAGCGTGACATGCGTCGGTATCGCCCGGGCGAGGGGGTCCCCGAGGGCGGCCCGGGCATCCTGGATCGCGGTGCCGAACGGCTCCGGCACGGTGACCGCGACCCCGATGGTCAGCGACGCGCCGGCGGCGAGGGCCTCGGCCAGGCCCCCGTCGCCGGCGGACACGGCATCGGGCATCAGCGCTTGGCGGCCGGCAGGAAGCCGATGCGGTCGTAGACCGTCGCCAGCGTCTCGGACGCCACCGCGCGCGCCTTCTCCGCCCCCACCGCCAGCACCCGGTCGAGCTCGGCCGGGTCGTCCAGGTAGCCGCGGGTGCGCTCCTGGAAGGGCAGCACCCACTCGGCGAAGAGCTCGGCCAGCTCGGTCTTCAGCGCGCCGTACATCCGACCCTCGAAGTGCGCCACCAGCTGCTCGATGCTCTGCCCGCTGAGCGCGGAGTGGATCTGCAGCAGGTTGGAGACGCCGGGCTTCTCCTGCTCGTCGTAGGAGACCACCGTGCCGGTGTCGGTCACCGCGCTCTTGAACTTCTTGGCGCTGACCTTCGGGTCGTCCAGCAGGTTGACCAGGCCCTTCGCCGAGGAGGCCGACTTGCTCATCTTGGCCGTCGGGTCCTGGAGGTCCAGGATCTTCGCGGTCGCCTTGAGGATGTACGGCTTGGGCAGCGTGAAGGTGGGCCGGTAGCGGGTGTTGAACCGCTCGGCCAGGTCGCGGGTGAGCTCCAGGTGCTGGCGCTGGTCCTCGCCCACCGGGACCGCGTCGGCCTGGTAGAGCAGGATGTCGGCGATCTGCAGGATCGGGTAGGTGAACAGGCCCACCGAGGTGCTCTCGTTGCCCTGCTTGGCCGACTTGTCCTTGAACTGGGTCATCCGGGCGGCCTCGCCGAAACCGGTCAGGCAGTTCATCACCCAGGCGAGCTGCGCGTGCTCCGGCACGTGGGACTGGATGAACAGGGTGCAGCGCTCGGGGTCCAGGCCCGCGCCGAGCAGCTGGGCCACCGAGACGCGGGCGTTCTCGCGCAGCACGGCCGGATCCTGCGGCACGGTGATCGCGTGCAGGTCGACCACCATGTAGAAGGCGTCGTTCGACTCCTGGAGATCGACCCACTGGCGCACCGCGCCCAGGTAGTTGCCCAGGTGGAACGAGCCCGAGGTGGGCTGGATGCCGGAGAGGACCCGAGGGCGCCCCTGCGCCTGACCGTTGACCGCTGCAGTGACCATGGGCGCCATTCTTCCAGCTTCGCGCGGCGCTCAGGACCCGGCTTCGTTTGGAGGTTCGGACAGTCGCGGGGCGCTGACCCGGACCCGGTCGATCCGGCGCCCGTCCAGCATCGCGACGGTCAGCAGCACGCCGTCGCCGGTCAGCACCTGGTCGCCGACCGCGGGCAGCTCGCCCAGCTCGGCCACCACGTAGCCGGCCACCGTCTCGTAGGGGCCCTCGGGCAGCGCCACGCCGGTCTCCTCGGCGAAGTCGGGCAGGTTGAGCAGCCCGTTCACCTCCACCCCGCCACCGGCCAGCCGGCGGGTCGCGGTGGTCTCCTGCGCGTCGTACTCGTCGCGGATCTCGCCGATCACCTCCTCGACCAGGTCCTCCAGCGTGACGATGCCGGCCGTGCCGCCGTACTCGTCCACCACCATCGCCAGGTGGTGCCCCTCGCGGCGCATCTCGCTCATCGCCTCCAGCACCTTCTTGGTGGCCGGCAGCAGCTTCACCGGCCGGGCGATCTCGCGCACCCGCACCGCGTGCTCGCCCAGCGCCCGGTACAGGTCGCGGACGTGCACGAAACCGACCACCGCGTCGTAGGAGCCCTCCACCACCGGGTAGCGCGAGTGCGGTGAGGTGCTGGTCTCCTCCCGCACCTCGGAGAGCAGCTGGTCGGCGTCCAGGAAGGTCACCTCGGTGCGCGGCACCATCACCTCGCGCAGCTGGCGCTCCCCCGCCGCGAAGACGTCCGCGATCAGTGCCCGCTCGTCCGTGCCGAGCTCGGTGTTGGCCGCCACCAGGCCCCGCAGCTCCTCCGAACTCATGCTGCCGCGCCCCGCGTTGGGGTCACCACCGAAGAGCCGCACCATGAGGTTGGTGGACCGGCCCAGCAGCCAGATCACCGGTCGCAGCGCCACCGACATCACGTCGACCACCGGCGCGGCCAGCAGCGCGATCGACTCGGCCCGTTGCAGGCCGATCCGCTTGGGGGTCAACTCGCCCAGCACCAGGGAGATGTACGAGATCACCAGGGTCAGCCCGACCAGCGCCACCGCGTCCGAGACGCCCGCCGACAGGCCCAGGTCGACGAAGACCGGGGAGAGCTTGCCGGCCAGCGTGTCGGCGCCGAAGGCGGCCGACAGGAACCCCATGCAGGTCACCCCGACCTGCACGGCCGCCAGGAACCGGTTGGGGTCGGCGGCCAGGTGGGCGGCCCGCGCGGCCCGCTTGGTGCCCTGCTCGGCGAGCGCGCGGATCTGGCCCTCGCGCAGCGAGATCAGCGAGATCTCGGCGATGTTGAAGAGCCCTCCGAGGACGATGAAGAGCAGGACGAGAGCGGCGTCCCCGACGGTTTCGTTCACGGTCGTCGAGTGTACGGCGAAGGCCGGCCACCCCTGCCGCGGGCGGGGGTGGCCGGCCTTCGCCGGACGTCGGGCGCCGGATGCCGGGCGCCGGGTGGTCGGGAGGTCAGCCGATGAGGCCGAGCTCCTTGACCGCGTCGCGCTCCTCGACCAGCTCAGCGACCGAGGCGTTGATCCGGGCGCGCGAGAAGTCGGAGATCTCCAGGCCCTGGACGATCTCGAACTTGCCGTCCTTGGTGGTGACCGGGAAGGACGAGATGATGCCCTCCTCGACGCCGTAGGAGCCGTCGGAGACGATGCCCATCGAGGTCCAGTCGCCGGCCGGGGTGCCGTTGACCCAGGTGTGGACGTGGTCGATGGCGGCGTTGGCGGCCGAGGCGGCCGACGAGGCGCCGCGCACGTCGATGATCGCCGCACCGCGCTTGGCGACGGTCGGGATGAAGTCGTTCTCGATCCAGGCCAGGTCGCTGCCGGTGGCCTCGAAGCCGCTCTTGCCGGCGATCTCGGCCTGGAACAGGTCCGGGTACTGGGTGGCCGAGTGGTTGCCCCAGATGGTGACCTTCTTGATGTCCTCGACGGTGACGCCGGCCTTCTTGGCGAGCTGGGCGACCGCGCGGTTGTGGTCCAGGCGGGTCATCGCGGTGAACCGCTCGGCCGGCACGTCGGGCGCGTTGCGCTGGGCGATCAGGGCGTTGGTGTTGGCCGGGTTGCCGACCACCAGGACCTTGATGTCGTCCGCGGCGTGGTCGTTGATCGCCTTGCCCTGCGGGCCGAAGATGCCGCCGTTGGCCTGCAGCAGGTCGCCGCGCTCCATGCCGGCGGTGCGCGGGCGGGCGCCGACCAGCAGGGCCACGTTGGCGCCCTCGAAGGCGGTGGCGGCCTGGTCGGTGATGGTGATGTCACGCAGCAGCGGGAAGGCGCAGTCGTCGAGCTCCATCGCGACGCCCTCGGCGGCCTTGAGACCCTGCGGGATCTCCAGCAGGCGCAGGTTCACCGGCACGTCCGCGCCGAGCAGGTGGCCCGAGGCGATGCGGAACAGGAGCGCGTAGCCGATCTGGCCGGCCGCGCCGGTGACGGTGACGTTGACGGGGGTGCGAGTCATGGTGATTACCTTCTCCAGCAGATCGCCAGGCGCCCCAGGCACGCCGGCGCGCTGGAGCCGAGGATGTTTTCTCTCGACATCGAGAGAACCGGCGTCAGGTTATCGCAACGCCGGGCCCTCGGCGCGCGTCCGGTCGTGGCTGGTGCGTCACAGCCCGACCCCGGGGTTCAGTGCCGGCGCCCGATGAGCTTGCCGATGTCCTCCAGCATCCGCAGCCGCAGCCACGGGTCCGGCTGGGCCATCAGGGCCAACAGGATGATCACCGCCCCGAAGAAGAGCAGGACCGGCACGTCGGTGAACCTGCTGCGCACCGCCAGCAGCCCCACCTCCGGCACCGCCAGCCGCAGCAGCGCGCCGAGCAGGAAACCGCCGCCCATGGTCAGCAGGCCGTAGCGGAAGTGGCCGGACCAGGTGACGGCCAGGCCGGCCGCCACCACGAGGACCACCAGCGTTATCGGCCACTGGCGCACCGGCAGCGAGTGGCCGCGGTCCATCGCCGCTCCGGAGCCCTCCGGGGGCAGCGTGCCGGTGGTCCTGGCCGGCCGCCGGCGCGAGGACCGGCCCGTACGTACCGCGCTCATTCCTGTTCCCTGGGGATAGAGACCGCTCTGGGTGGACTACGAGGATCCCGCGCACCGGGCCGGGCGGGCCCGGCGCGCGGGGGGGGTGCCGGGCAGGCCCTGGGCCCTAGCCGGCGACCTGGCGCTCGGCCGCCTCGACGATGTTGTTGAGCAGCATGGCGCGGGTCATCGGGCCGACCCCGCCCGGGTTCGGCGAGAGCCAGCCGGCCACCTCGGCGACCGCCGGGTGCACGTCGCCGACCAGGCCGGCCTCGGTGCGGCTGACGCCGACGTCCAGCACGGCCGCGCCGGGGCGCACGTCCTCGGCCTTGACCAGGTACGGCACGCCGGCCGCCGCCACGATGATGTCCGCGCGGCGCAGGTGCGCGGAGAGGTCGCGGGTGCCGGTGTGGCAGAGCGTCACGGTGGCGTTCTCGCTCTTGCGGGTGAGCAGCAGGCCGATCGAGCGGCCGACGGTGACCCCGCGGCCGACCACCACGACGTCCGCGCCGTTGATCTCCACGTCGTGACGGCGCAGCAGTTCCACGATGCCGTAGGGGGTGCACGGCAGCGGGCCGTCGATGCCGAGCGCGAGCCGGCCCAGCGAGGTGGGGTGCAGGCCGTCGGCGTCCTTGTCGGGGTCCATCAGTTCGAGCACCGGGTTGGCGTCCAGCCCCTTGGGCAGCGGGAGCTGGACGATGTAGCCGGTGCAGGCCGGGTCCTCGTTGAGCTCGCGGACCACGGCCTCGACGTCGGACTGGCTGGCGGTGGCGGGCAGTTCGCGCTGGATGGAGGCGATGCCGACCTGCGCGCAGTCGCGGTGCTTGCCGCGCACGTAGCTGTGGCTCCCCGGGTCGTCACCGACCAGGACGGTGCCGAGACCGGGCGTGATGCCGCGCTCCCGCAGAGCCGCCACGCGTACGGCGAGTTCGGACTTGATCGCGGCCGCGGTGGCCTTGCCATCGAGAATCTGGGCAGTCATGCCCCTATCCTCCCGGATCGGCGGCACTGCTCGACACGCCACCGTCCCCCCTGGGACCGGGTTTAACGGAACGTGTGGATCCGGTTGCAGTTCCGCCACAGTTGTGTCCGCGCCACGCCCCGCGGCTGGACAGTGCGGCGGGCCACCGCGACCATAGGCGTCGAGCAACAGTCTGAAGCCCCCGACCGTACGGCGGACGGCGGGCGAACGGGGGAAGAAACACCGTGAGCAATCCGTACCAGCAGCCCCAGGGCCCGTACGGTCAGTCGCCGGGCTACGGGCAGCAGTCCGGCTACGGGCAGCAGCCGTACGGTCCGCCGCAGCAGCAGCCCGGCTACCCTCCCCAGCAGCCGGTGTACGTCCAGCCCGGGTACCCGCAGCAGCCCCCGCCCGGCTACCCCGGCGGCCCGCTCAAGCCGACCCAGAACAACCTGGCGATCGCCTCGGCGGTGATCGGCGGGTTCGCCCTGTTCGGCATGTGCTTCTTCCCGGCCCTGCTGCTCACCCCGGTCGGCCTGGGACTGGGCGTGGTGGGACTGGGCCGGGCCAAGACCACCGGACTCGGCAAGGGCGCCGCGATCGCCGGCCTGGTGATCAACACCATCGGCTTCCTGATCATGGTGGTCTACATCATCTTCTACGTCATCGCCTACAAAAAGGGCTGGTGACCGCCCCACTGCGGCCGGTCCGCGCGGCGCGCACCGGACCGGTCGCACGACGCACCGCGCTGGCCCGCACGGCGTGGCGCTGCGCGCTGGCGGCCGGCGCCGCCCTCGCGGTGGCCGCCCTGCACGACACGCACGACCCGGGGGTGCTCTGCCCGCTGCGCCGCCTCACCGGCATCCCGTGCCCGGCCTGCGGGAGCACGACCGTCTTCGTCGAGGCCGGCCACGGCCACTGGGCGGCCGCCGTCGCGGCCAATCCGGTGACCGTGCTCGCGGTCCTCGCCCTGCTGACCGCCCCGCTGGGCGGCGGCGCCCGCTGGTGGGCGCTGTCACCGCGTCAGCGCGGCACCCTGATCGGGACCGGCCTGGCGGTGGCCTGGTTCTGGCAACTCAACCGCCTGGGTGTGGGCCTGTCATGACACCCCACTAGTCTCACCGGCTGTCACATCAGTCCCACCAGCACCATCCGTTCCGCCTGTCCCCACCGTTCCCGGCTGCTTCCGAGCAGCCATCGCCCGGAGGCCCACGTGTCCTACCCGCCCGATCCCAACAACCCCTACGGCCAGCCCCAGCAGGCCCCGTACGGCGTCCCGCAGCAGCAGAACCCGTACGGCCAGCCCCAGCAGCAGGCCTACGGCTACCCGCAGCAGGCCGCTCCCGGCTACGGCTACCCGCAGCAGGCGGCCCCGGGCTACGGCTACCCGCAGGCCGCCCCGCCGGTACTGGCCAGCTGGGGCGCCCGGGTCGGCGCCAGCTTCATCGACTTCCTGGTGGTCGGCCTGCCCTCGACCATCGGGACCATCATCGGCATCGGCATGGTGGCGACCTCGGTGGCCAAGAGCGTCACCAACTGCCCGACCGACTCGTACGGCACCCCGATCTGCCCGACCCCCTCCAGCGGGATCACCGGCGGCGGCATGGCGCTGATCCTGATCGGCTCGCTGCTGAGCCTGATCCTGGGCATCTGGCAGCTGGTCCGCGAGGGCAGCACCGGCCAGACCATCGGCAAGAAGGCCGTGGGCATCCGGCTGGTCCGCGAGATGGACGGCACCACG
This sequence comes from Kitasatospora nipponensis, assembly GCF_039528135.1. Taxonomy (NCBI): domain Bacteria; kingdom Bacillati; phylum Actinomycetota; class Actinomycetes; order Kitasatosporales; family Streptomycetaceae; genus Kitasatospora; species Kitasatospora nipponensis. Next base: position 14,657 of record NZ_BAAALF010000164.1, read on the forward strand.
CTCGGCTTCGGCCTGGCCTTCGTGCGCCGCATCGCGCACGCCCTGGACTCGCTGCTCTGCGGCATCGGCTACCTGTGGCCGATCTGGGACGACAAGGGCCAGACCTTCGCCGACAAGGTCTGCAACACCCTGGTGATCCGCGCCTGACGGCCGACCACCTGACGTCCTGACACCCCGACGGGCCGTGGCGGGGGCCACGGCCCGTCGGGGTTCCCGTACCCCGGCCGGCGCTCCGGCCCGGGTGGCGGGTGATCAGCGGGTGATCACGGGTGCTCAGCGGGTGATCACGGGTGCTCAGTGGAAGAAGTGCCGCGTCCCGGTGAAGTACATGGTCACCCCGGCGGCCGCGGCGGCCGCCACGACCTCCTCGTCGCGCACCGAACCGCCCGGCTGCACCACGGCCTTCACGCCCGCGTCCAGCAGGATCTGCAGGCCGTCGGCGAACGGGAAGAACGCGTCGGAGGCCGCGAACGAGCCCACCGACCGCTCGCCGGCCCGCTCGACCGCGAGCTTGGCCGAGTCGACCCGGTTGACCTGGCCCATCCCCACGCCGACCGAGGCGCCGTCCTTGGCGAGCAGGATCGCGTTGGACTTGACGGCCCGGCAGGCCCGCCAGGCGAAGACCAGGTCGGCCAGCTCGGCCGGCGCCAGCGCCTGCCCGGTGGCCAGGGTCCAGCCCGCCGCGTCGTCGCCGGCCGCGTCGATCCGGTCGACCTGCTGGACCAGCAGACCGCCGCTGATCCGGCGCGCCTCCAGCCGCTCGGCGGGCGCCTCGGGGGCGCGCAGCACGCGGATGTTCTTCTTGCGGGCCAGCACCTCCAGCGCGCCGTCCTCGTAGCCGGGCGCGACGACGACCTCGGTGAAGATCGGGGCGATCTGCTCGGCCAGCTCGACCGTCACCGGGCGGTTGACCGCGATCACGCCGCCGAAGGCCGACAGCGGGTCGCAGGCGTGCGCCTTGCGGTGCGCCTGCGCCACATCCGCGCCGGTCGCGATGCCGCACGGGTTGGCGTGCTTGATGATCGCCACCGCCGGGCCCTGGTGGTCGTAGGCGGCGCGGCGGGCGGCGTCGGTGTCGACGTAGTTGTTGTACGACATCTCCTTGCCGTGCAGCTGCTCGGCCGAGGCCAGCCCGCCGGTGCCGTCGGTGTACAGCGCCGCGCTCTGGTGCGGGTTCTCGCCGTAGCGCAGCACGTTCGAGCGCTCCCAGGTGGCGCCGACGAAGGAGGCGAACGCCTGGTCGGTCTCCGTGTAGCCCGAGTCCTCGAACCAGGAGGCGACCGCGACGTCGTAGGCCGCGGTGTGCGCGAAGGCCGCGCCGGCCAGCCGCTTGCGGGTCAGCAGGTCGAAGCCGCCGCCCTGGGCGGCCGCGAGCACGTCGGCGTAGCGGGCCGGGTCGACCACCACGGCGACCGAGGGGTGGTTCTTGGCCGCGGCGCGGACCATGGAGGGGCCGCCGATGTCGATCTGCTCGACGCACTCGTCCGGGGTGGCGCCGGAGGCGACGGTGGCGGTGAACGGGTAGAGGTTCACCACGACCAGGTCGAACGGCTCGATGCCGAGCTCGGCCAGCTGCGCGCGGTGCGACTCCAGGCGCAGGTCGGCGAGCACGCCGGCGTGCACCCGCGGGTGCAGCGTCTTGACGCGTCCGTCCAGGCACTCCGGGAAGCCGGTGAGCTCGGAGACCTCGGTCACCGGGACGCCGGCCGCGGCGATCCGGCCGGCCGTGGAACCGGTGGAGACGATCGCGACCCCGGCGGCGTGCAGGCCCTGGGCCAGCTCCTCCAGGCCGGTCTTGTCGTACACGCTGATCAGCGCGCGGCGGATCGGCCGGACGTTCTCGGAGACGGGCGGGGTGGTGCTGTGGGCGGAGCTCATGCCGGGATCCAAACCTTTCGGTCCTCGATGCGGTGGCCTTCGCGGGCGAGTCGGCCCACGACGTCGACGAGCAACTGGCGCTCGACAGTCTTGATGCGCTCGTGCAGCGCTTCGCCGCCATCGGCGTGGTCGGCGTCGGTGACCTCCACGACGCCCTGCGCGATGATCGGACCGGTGTCCACCCCGGAGTCGACCAGGTGGACGGTGCAGCCGGTCACCCGCACGCCGTACGCGAGGGCGTCGGTGACGCCGTGCGCGCCGGGGAAGGAAGGCAGCAGCGCGGGGTGGGTGTTGACGATGCGTCCGGTGAACGCGGCGATGAAGTCCGGGCCGAGGATCTTCATGAAACCGGCCGTGACCACCAGGTCGGGACGCTGCGCACGGACGGAGGCGGTCAGCGCGGCGTCCCAGGCGGTCCGGTCCGGGTAGTCCTTGACCCGGTGCACGAAGGTCGGCAGGCCCGCCCGCTCGGCCCGCTCCAGGCCGGCGATGCCGGACCGGTCGGCGCCCACGGCGACGATCTCGGCGCCGTACCCGCGGTCGGCGACCGCGTCGATCAGCGCCTGGAGATTGGTGCCCGAGCCGGAGACCAGGACCACCAGTCGGGCCGGACGGTCGGAGGGGGGCGGGAAGGCGTACGAGGATGCGGCGGCCACTGCGCGGGTCTCCGTATGTCGGGTGCCCGCCCGCTGGTACATCCACCGGCGGTGGGGCCACTACGGACGGGCTGCAGGTCGGCGGTCGGCTGGTGCCGGGAATCGGTCCCGCTGCGCTGCGGGCCCCGGGATCCCGGGAGAGCTGCTGACCGTCACCACGATAACGGCTGGTTGAACGGGGTCTGTACCTGGGATTCTGCATGACGCGCGTAGATGAGAGCGGGATCTCGTCCCGGCCCCGATCACCCGCCCCCGCGGGCGGCGGCGGGCCGGGACGCTGCGGTTTCGCATCGAACGGCAGGCCGCCCGTGCCCGGTGGACGGCCTGCGGGATCATGGGTGCAGTGACCGCCGCGCGCGCGTGGCGGTCCGACGCGGCCGGCTCGGCGGCCGCTGGCCCGGCTCCAGCGGACGCCCGACGACGCCCGACGACGACGATGAGGATCCCGACCACCATGAGCAGCGGCAACAACAGCGACGAGCGCAACCCCTTCGCGCCGCCGCCGCAGGATGCTCCGGACCAGCCGTGGCGGCCGCGCCTCCCGCAGGCGCCCGCGCCCGGCGGCGACGGGTCCGCGCCCGGGTCCGACACGCCGTCGGGTGAGGAGCGGCCCTCGCGGCCGCCGGTGCCGCCGCCGCATCCGTGGAGCCCGAACTGGCAGGGCGGTGGCGGGCCCGGCTGGCCCGAGCGCCCGCAGGGACCCCAGCAGCCGCGCTTCGACCCCAACGACCCGGTGCACCGGCGCTCGCGCTACGCGCTGGCCGGCGGCATGGCCGCGCTCTTCTGCGGGCTGAGCGGGATCCTCTCGCTCGCGCTGCTCTTCGGCGCCCTCGCGCTGTACTGGGGCGTCAGCGCCCTGCGCGCCTCCGGCCGGGACGCCGGGACGGCGGGAGCCGTGGCCGTCGGGGCCGCGGGGGCCGGGGCGGACCTGGAGCGGGACGGGGAGCCGGACGCGGTGGCGGGCGGCGACCCGCAGGGGGCGCCGCCGGTCGGCTGGCCCTACACCCAGCGCAGCCGCCCGCAGGTGCCCGCCGCGCTCGGCGGTCTGATCACCGGCGGGGTCGCGGTGGCCCTGGTGCTCGGCTCGTTCGCCCTCGACCTCGCCTACCGCCCGTACTTCACCTGCGTCCAGGACGCGCTGACCACGACCGCCACCCAGAGCTGCGCCGACCTGGCCCCACACTGGGTCTCCACGTACACCGACCCGCAGGGCTGATCCCGCACGGCGCCCGGCCGCACCACCCGGGCCGCCCGTGTTCACTCCTGACCGGCCCGCGGACGGCGCAGCCGGTCCGGCCACCGGCGCACCCACCCGGCGGGCCGCCGCAGCCACTCGGGTCGCCGCGGCCGCCCGAGCGCCCGCACCCGCTCGACGGGCCACGCCCACCACCGGGGCCGGCCCTCGGCGGTGGCCCGCGTGGTGTCCTCGGGGGTGCCTTCGGCGGTGGCCTCGGGGATCGGCTCGCCGATCGGCCGGGACCGGTGCCCGAAGCGGCGCCACGGGCGGACCGAGGCCGCCGGTCCGGCGACCGCGGCGACCGCGGCGGCCCCGCTCAGCACGGCGGCCCCGGCCGGTGCCGCCCACGGCCGGTGCAGCGGCGACCACGGGCCGAACTCCAGCTCCGCCGGCTCCCCGGCCGGCCCCAGGCCGCGGCGCAGCAACCACCAGCGCACCGCCGGCGCCCCCGGCACCGCGACGAGCGCCAGCCAGCCGGCCGCCGCCGCCCCCGACCAGCCGGACGGGCCCAGCTGCGCCATCCGCCCCGCGCCCAGCGCTCCCCCGGCGAGCCAGCAGGCCGGCTCGCCGA
>NZ_BAAALF010000165.1:0-3635 GCF_039528135.1 Kitasatospora nipponensis
CCCCGGGCCCACCGCCCCCGGCGCCCACCCGATCTACACCGACGCCTCGGGGATCGTGCGGGCCGAGATCAGTGACCGCGGCGAGGTGCGGATGCTGGCCAGCGGCGGCCAGCAGACCCAGCGCCCGCCCCTCGGCATCCGCCCACTGCCCTGAGCCCCCGCCCTGCCGCACAGCAGCGCCGCACCACCGCCGGACCAGGAGAGCACGATGGCTTCCGTCCCCGTACCGCCCGACCCGGACATCGGGCCACCCCCCACCCCCGAACCGTCCCCCGTCCCACCCACGCCGCCGCCGGACGAACCACGCCCGGCACCGCCCCTGCCGCCCGACCCGGCCCACCCCGACCACGACCCGTCCCCGGAGCCCCTGCGGCCGGCCGGCGACCGGACCTAGGGCGCGGGCCGCCGGACCTCCAGGACCACCGCCGTGCCGCCGACCGGCCGGCCCTCGTGCAGGGTGATCACCTGCCCGGGCCGAAGGTGCCGCCACTGCGCGGGGTCGAGCGGCGCGAGTCGGACCGTGGCGCGCCCGCCCGGCTCCAGGAGGGGCGTGGACTCCACCCAGAGGCCCGCGATGTTCTGGGCCGGTCCGCCGGTCGGGGACCGGTTCCCGATGTCCCACATCGGTCGCAGCACACCCGCGCCGGAGATCGGGGTCCGCCGGCCCCCCTCGCCGGCCGGGAGGAGGGTGAGGTCGGCGCGGATGACTCCGTGGCGGGTCTCGTAGCCGCGCCAGTGGCACCAGGCCGCGCTCCGCTCGAACCCGAGTTGCTCGGCGGCCGAGGCCAGCGCCTGCCAGGAGCCGGGCGGCAGCGGCCGGACCGCGCCGAGCTCCTCCAGCAGCCCGAGCGCCACGTCCCACTCGTCCTGGCTCAGGTGCTCCCAGAGGTCGTCGAGGGTGAGGTCGTTCCCGGTGGCGAGCGCCTCGGGGACCAGCAGGGAGGCGCCTTCCAGCAGTTCGCGGATGTCCATGGCCCGATTCTGGACCACCGGAACCGGCCGCCGTGAACGGGCGTCTTCAGCCGAGCCGGACGGGGTGAGGGGCGGGCAGGCGTGCGGGAAGCAGGGCGAGCAGGCGTGCCGGCGGCGGCCACCCGGACCGGGCGGCGGTCCGGGTGGCCGCGCCGGGTGGTGCTGGTGCTCTGCCGGATCGGCCTGGCACTGGGGTGCCTCCTCGCGCTGGTGCGCTGGACCGGCTGGGACGACGGGACGCCGCTCGCGCTGCTGGTCCCGGTGCTTCCCTACGCGACGGCCGGCGCGGTGCTGATGCTGCTGACCGTGGTGGCGCTGCGCTCCTGGCGGCCGGCGGCGGGCGCCGCCGTCCTGGTCCTGGTGGAGCTGTGCTGGCTGGTGCCCGGCTTCGTGCCGCGGGGCGTGGCCGTGCCGGCCGGCGCGCCGCGGCTCACGGTCGCCACCGTCAACACGCACGTGGCCGGGATGGACGCCGCGGCGCTGGTCGCGCTGGTCCGCCGCGAACACGTCGACGTACTGGCCGTCGAGGAGCTGACGACCACGGCCGTCCGCGACCTCGACGCCGCGGGCCTGGCCGCCCTGCTGCCGTACCGCGAGGTGCACCCGGAGGCGGGCTCCGGCCTCTACGCGCGGCTGCCGCTGTCGGACGGCGGCGTGCTGCGCCGCGACACCACCTGGCCGCAGCCGACCGCCCGGGTGACCGTCGCCGGACGCGTGGTGCGGCTGGTCGCCGTGCACACCTTCTACCCCCTGGGCGACCCCGGGCGCTGGGCCCGGGACCTGGCGGCGCTGCGCGCGGAGCTGGCGGCCGACGGCCCGGACACCGTCCTGCTCGGCGACTTCAACGCCACCCTCGACCATGCGCCGATGCGCCGGCTGCTGGACGCCGGGCTGCTCGACGCGGCGGCCGAGCTGGGGCACGGCAGGGCCCCCACCTGGCCGGCCGACCGGGCCCCGCTGCCGCCCCTGCTCCAGCTGGACCACGTCCTGCACGGCAGCGGGCTGGCCGCGGTGTCGACCGGCGCGCACACCCTCCCCGGCACCGACCACCGGGCCGTGGTCGCCGAGTTGGCCCTGCTGCCCTGACCGCGCGGCCCGCGCGGGTCACTCGGGCCGTCCGCATCCCGCCTGCTGTTACCCGGCCGTCCGCCTGACGTTCAACCGCTGTATCTCCCTCCTTGTGCCGTGGCGGATTTGCTGAGCCGATCATCGACGCCGCAGTTCGAGGAAGGCACCCGCATGACCAGCTGGACCCGGCCAGGGAGCGCGATCGCCACGATCGCCCTGCTCCCCGCCCTGCTCGCGACCTCCGGGTGCGGTGACTCGGCGAGCGCAGCCGGCGCCGACTACGCGGTGATGACCTGGTCCCCGTCCGGCACCGGTGCCTTCGACCGCAGCGGGGTGACCGCGCTGGCCGAGGTCATCGGCAAGGACGTGAACGCCAAGGGCGGGCTCAACGGGCACCACCTGCGGGTGATCACCTGCAACGAGCACAACACCGTGGACGGCGGCAACGCCTGCGTGCGGCAGGCGGTGGACAACAAGGTGATCGCCGTCATCGGCTCCTACAGCCTCAACAGCGACAGCCTGCTGCCCGGCCTGGAGGCGGCCAAGATCCCGTACATCGGCGGATACGGCCTGTCCGGCGCCGAGTTCAGCAGCCCGCTCTCGTACCCCGTGGCCGGCGGCACCCCCTCGCTGATCGCCGGCAACGGCCGCCAACTGGTCGCGGCCGGCTGCCGGACGATCGCGCTGGTCCGCCCGGACACCGAGGCCGGCGACACGCTCACCGGATACCTCGGCAGCGCGCTGCGGCCCGACGGGGTCAAGCTGGTGGACGTCAAGGTCAGCGAGAAGGCCCCCGACTACGGCGACGCGGCCCGCAAGGCCCTCGGCGACGACCGCCCGGGCACCTGCGCGAGCCTCGCGCTCGCCCCCGAGCAGACCGCGAAACTCCTCGACGCCTACCGGAAGTTGGCCCCCAAGCACACGCTGCTGGGCGCGGAGATCGGCAGCGTCCCGCAGTCCGTCGTGGGCCCGCAGGGCGGCGGCGACGGCCCGTTGAACAACGCGTACGTGACGGGCTGGTACCCGCCCACCGCCTCGCGCGCCTGGGACGCGCTGCGCGTCATGCTGGGCAGCGACAACCGGGTCGACCCCTCGGACCTCGCGGTGCAGACCACCTGGGTCGCCTACCAGGTCTTCCTCCAGGCCGCCGAACGCCTGCGGGCCGCCGGCACGCCGCTGACCAGCAAGTCCCTGCGCGACCAGCTGGACAGCGAGGACTCGCTCGACACCGGGGGCGTCACCCCCCGGCTGAGCTGGAGCGAGATGCTGCCGAGCGGTGACTCGCCGCGGCTGGTGAACACCTGGGTCACCTACCAGCAGGTGAAGGGCGGTCAGCTGGTGGAGCAGCAGAGCGGCTTCCTGGACATGCGCTGGGTGCTGACCGGGGGCAAGCCGCCGCAGTGAGGGCGAGCGCCGCCGCGCGCGGCGTTACGGCTCGGCCCGGTGCAGGGCCAGCAGCAGGCGCCAGACCCGCCGCGAGAGCTCGTCCGCGTCGCCGGGGACCAGCCCGTGCAGCCAGTCGGCCAGCACGCCGCTGAAGGTGCCGGCGACCGCGGCCGCCACCCGCGCCCGCGGCTGCGACCAGGCTCGGCCGG
>NZ_BAAALF010000165.1:3767-18977 GCF_039528135.1 Kitasatospora nipponensis
CGCGGCGACGGCGGCCAGGAACGCGGTCAGCGGGGGCGGCGGGACCGCCGGGTCGGGCGTGCCCTGCCAGGCGTGCAGGGCGGTCACCGCCTCGCGGGCGGTCTCCGCGCAGGAGTCGAGCGCCAGCGCCGAGAGGTCGGGGTAGTGCAGGTAGAAGGTGGCCCGGCTCAGGCCCGCCCGGCGCACCAGCGCCGCCACGCCGACCTCGGCCAGCGGCCGCTCCAGGCACTCGGCCCGCAGCGCCGCGCGGAGCTTGGCCCGGGTGCGCTCCACCCGCGGGTCGCTCATCGGGCGGCCAGGGTGAGCGCGAGGGCGAGCGCGGCCGGCAGCGCCTGGACGAAGAGGATCCGCCGGTTGGCGGTGGCCGCGCCGTAGACGCCGGCGATCACCACGCAGACCAGGAAGAAGACCCGCACCGGGAAGCCGGTCGGGTCGGCCGCGATCAGTCCCCAGACCAGGCCGGCGGCCAGGAAGCCGTTGTAGAGGCCCTGGTTGGCGGCCAGCGTGGCGGTCTGCCGGGCCGTGGCGGCGTCGAAGCCGGACAGCCGGCGGCCGGGTCCGCGCTGCCAGAGGAACATCTCCAGCACCAGGAAGTAGCCGTGCAGGGCGGCCACCAGGCCCACCAGGATGTTCGCTGTCGTCTGCATGGTCGCTCCCGGGGTGTGGGCGGGCCCGCGCGGGCAGGTTTCTGGACAGGTGTCCATTAGAAGATAGACACCTGTCCAGAATCTCGTCAACCCACCCGACGGCCCACCCGACGGCCCACCCGTCACCCCGCCGGCCACCCCGCCCGACGGGCCCCGCTCAGTCCTGGATCCTCCGCCAGGGCTGGTCGGCCTCCAGCGCGAAGGCGAGCTCCAGCAGGGTGCGCTCGTCGCCGTGCGCCGCCGAGAGGTGGACGCCGATCGGCAGGTCGTTGGCGGCCGCGCCGGTGGGCAGCGCGATGCCCGGGCCGCCGGCGATGTTGTTGACGGGCGTGAAGGCCACGTACCGCTCCAGGCGGTCCTTCAGCTCCTCGAAGGGGACGTTGGGGTTGAGGTGACCGATCGGCGGGGCGACGTGCGCGAGCACCGGCGAGAGGATCACGTCGTGCGCCTGGAAGAGCCCGGCGTAGGAGTCCTTCACCCGGGCCAGCCGGCGCAGCATCCCCGGGGTGCCCAGCATGCCCCGCAGGTAGGTGCGGCGCAGGCCCTGGGTGAGCCCGTCCAGCCGGTCGGCCCGGAAGCTGCGGTCCACCGTCAGCCGGCCGGTGAGGGCGATCAGGAACGCCAGGTACCCCCAGTAGAGGGTGAAGTCGTCGGCGAACGCCGCGTCGAACGGCAGGGTGGTCTCGCTGACCTGATGGCCCATCGACTCCAGCCGCAGCGCGGTGCGCCGCACCGCCTCGCGGGTCTGCGGGTCGGTGACCGCGAGCGGCGAGTCCAGCACCAGCCCGATCCGCACCCGCCGGGTGCCGGGGCCCTCCACCAGGCCCAGCGGCGGCAGGGCCGGGTTGCGGTGGTAGCGCTCGGCGGCCGCGAAGAAGGCGGCGCTGTCGCGCACCGAGCGGGTCAGCACGCCGTCGGTGATCAGGTCGACCGGCAGCTTGCGGCTCATGTCGTTGGCCACCAGGCGGCCGCGGGTGGGCTTGAGGCCGACCAGCCCGCAGCAGGCGGCCGGGATCCGGATCGAGCCGCCGCCGTCGTTGGCGTGCGCGAGCGGCACCGCGCCGGTGGCCACCAGCACGGCCGCACCGCCCGAGGAGGCGCCGGGCGAGTGCTCGGGGTTCCACGGGTTGCGCACCGGGTCGGCGGCGGCGAACTCGGTGGAGGCGTTGAGGCCGAACTCCGGCAGCCGGGTCTTGCCCAGCACGGTCACCCCGGTGCTCAGGAACTGGTCGGTGAAGCCGGAGTTGCGCCCCGCCGGGCGGGGCCGGAAGGCGGCGCTGCCCTGGCCGGTGGGCAGGCCGCGCAGGTCGACGTTGTCCTTGAGGTAGGTCGGGACGCCGAAGAGCGGTGCGGCCGGGTCGGCGCCGGCCGCACCCCACGGCTCCCGGTGGGCCGGGAAGGCGACCGGGTTCAGCGTGGCCTGCAACCGCTCCGCGCGGGCGGCCGCCGCTCGGGCCAGTTCCGCCGGGCTGACCTCGCCGGCGCGCACCAGTGCGGCCAGCGCGACCGCGTCGTGGTCGCCGAGCGCGTCGTCGCCGAACGCGTGGACCCTGTCGTGTGCCACCAGCACTCCTCGCATCCTGGGGACGCGGCGCCAGGAACCCGCTGAGCGCCGGGCGATCACCACCGTGAGCCGGGGTCATGCTCGCACAGGGACCGGCATGTTACCAGTGCGTACGTGGATCACGCCCGGCGCGGCGCACCGATCGGCCCAGGCCAGCGGCGGTGTCCCGGTCCTCCCCACCGCGGCGGCGGCGCCCCGGCCGGCGGCGGCTCCTCGACGGTGGGGGCCGCGGGCCCGATCGCGCCCCGATTGTCAGTGCCTCGTGGGAGTCTGACCATGACTCAGGACGTCGCCGCGCGCCACCCCGCCCGGCCCGTCCCGGCGACACAGCGGTTCCACCGTCAAGGAGCATTGATCATGGTCACCACCGAGTACCCGGCCGGCTCTCCCAACTGGGTCGACCTCGGCAGTCCGGACACCGGCGCGGCCGCGGCCTTCTACGGCGCGGTCTTCGGCTGGGAGTTCCGCTCGGCCGGCCCCGAGGCCGGCGGCTACGGCTTCTTCCAGCAGGGCGGCAAGACGGTCGCCGCCGTCGGCCCGCTCAACGAGCCGGGCGCGGCCTCGGCCTGGACGGTCTACTTCAGCACGCCGGACGCCGACGCCCTCGCCAAGGCCGTCGAGCAGGGCGGTGGCGCGGTGCGGATGGCCCCGATGGACGTCATGGACGCCGGGCGGATGGCACTGTTCACCGACCCCACCGGCGGCCGGTTCGCGATCTGGCAGCCGGGCCGCACCAAGGGGCTGGACGCGATCGGCGAGCCGAACACCTTCTGCTGGGCCGAGCTGCACACCGCCGACCCGGCGGCCGCGATCTCCTTCTACCAGGCGCTCTACGGCTGGGGAGCGGCCGACTCCGGCCTGCCGGGCATCGAGTACTCGGTGCTCTCGGTCGCCGACGCGGGCCCGCAGGACATGGGCTTCGGCGGCGTGGCCGGCCCGCACGAGGGGCTCGCCGACGGCTGGCTGCTGCACTTCGCGGTGCCGGACGCCGACGCCGCCGTCGCGGCGACGTCGGCGCAGGGCGGCTCGGTGGTGATGCCCGCCTCCGACCTCCCCACGGTGGGCCGGATCGCGGTGCTGGCCGACCCGGCCGGCGCGCAGTTCGCCGTCATCCAGCCGGTCCCGCCGCAGAGCGCCTGACCCCGCACGGCGGCGCCCGACCGCCGGGCACGCCGGTGCCCCGGACCGCCTGCTGAGCGGTCCGGGGGCGGGCGACGCCGTGCTCAGCCCCGGGGCGGGGCGATCAGGCAGAACGCGGCACCGGCGTCGTCCCGCACCACGGACATCCGCCCGTACGGCGTGTCGGCCGGCGGGACCAGGATCCGGCCACCGAGGTCCACCACCTGGGCCGCCTTGAGGTCGGTGTCGGTGACCGCGAAGTAGACGCTCCAGAACGAGGTGGTGCCCGGCGGGATCATCGACGGCTGGCCGCCGATGCCGCCCGCCATCGCCCCCGCGACCTTGAAGACCGAGTAGTCCATCCCCGCCACGTCGTCGTACGTGTAGCCGAAGACCTGCTGGTAGAAGCCGCGCGCCACCCGCGGGTCGGTGGAGAGGTTCTCGTTCCAGGTGAACGCGCCCGGCTCGTTGGCCAGCCCCGAGCCGCCGTGGGTGCGCCCCTGCCAGAGGCCGACCACCGCACCGGCCGGGTCGACGACCACGGCCATCCGGCCGAAGTCCAGCACCTCGACGGGCTCCACCAGCACCCCGCCGCCGGCGTCACGGACCTTGGCGACGGTCCGGTCAACGTCCTCCGCCGCCAGGTAGGTGTTCCAGACCGCGGCCGGCCCCGACTCCTCGCCGGGCTGCTGGGGCGCGATCCCGGCCACCCGCACCCCGCGCAGCGTGGCCAGCCGGTAGTGCCCGCCGTCGGCACCGATCTCGGTGAACTCCCAGCCGAACAGGGACCCGTAGAAGGCCGCGGCCCTGACGGGGTCGGCGGCCGTGAGGTCGACCCAGCAGGGGACGCCCTCGCGGTAGGCGGTGATCTTCGACATGGTGGCGCCCCCAGCGGGCCGGCGGGTGGAGGGGCGCGGAGACGGCCCCCGACCAGGCTCGGCCCGGGGCCCGCCCGCCGCAAACGCGGCTGCGCCGCTTGGCGCACCGCGGTCACCGACCGTCACCGGCCGTCACCGGCCGGCCCGTGGCCACCGGCTACCGCGCCACCCAGCCGGCCTCGGCGGACCGGGCGCAGGCCACGTCGTCGGCCGGGTCCGGGGCACCGCTCACCCCGAGGCCGCCGACCACCACCCCGCCCGGCCCGCGCAGCGGCAGTCCACCACCGAAGATCACGAACCGGCCCAGCGCCGCCGCGTGCAGTCCGAAGAGCGGACCGCCCGGGGCCGCCGCCACCGCCAGCTCGTGGGTGGCCGCGCTGTTGGCCACGGCCGTGTACGCCTTGTCCGGGGCCAGCACCGCACCGGCGATCTCCGCGCCGTCCATCCGGGCGAAGGCCAGCAGGTTGCCGCCCGCGTCCACCACGGCGGCCGAGACCAGCAGGCCGCGCTCGGTGGCGGCGGCCAGCGCGTCCGCGCAGAGCCGCTGGGCGGCCGCGAGGTCCAGCGGGGCGGTGGTGCCGGTGGACGGCGGGGCGGCGGAGGCGGACGGGGAGGCGGGAGTGGTCATCGGCGGTCACCCGTTCGCTGAGGCGTCGTCGGATCCGCTCCAGCCTGCTCCCCCGCCGCCCGCCGCGGAAGTCCCCCGCTGTCAGGACCCCGGGCCACCCCCTTACACCCCGTCACCCCCCGCCCGCCCACCGGCGATCGGCGATCGGCGATCAGATCGTGGCGGCGTCGATCACGAAGCGGTACCGCACATCGCTCGCCAGCACCCGCGCGTACGCCTCGTTGATCTGCCGGGCCGCGATCACCTCGATCTCCGAGCCGATCCCGTGCTCGGCGCAGAAGTCGAGCATCTCCTGGGTCTCCCGGATCCCGCCGATCATCGAACCGGCCAGCGCCTTGCGCCCGTTCACCAGCGCGAACGGCGAGACCACCATCGGCTGGTCCGGGATGCCGACCTGCACGAACGTGCCGTCGGTGCGCAGCAGACCCAGGTACGCCTCCAGGTCGAGGGTGGCCGAGACGGTGTTCACGATCAGGTCGAAGCGGCCGGCCAGCTGCTCGAAGGTGGCCGGGTCACCGGTGGCGTGGTAGGCGTCCGCGCCCAGTCGCAGGGCGTCCGGGCGCTTGGCCGGGGTCCGGCCCAGCACGGTGACCTCGGCGCCCAGCGCGTGCGCGATCTTGACGCCCAGGTGCCCCAGACCGCCGAGCCCGACCACCGCGACCCGCTTGCCCGGGCCGGCGCCCCAGTGCCGCAGCGGGGAGTAGAGGGTGATGCCCGCGCAGAGCAGCGGTGCGGCGACGTCCAGCGCGAGCGCCTCGGGGATCGTGACCGCGTAGTTCTCGTCCACCACCAGGTGGGTGGAGTAGCCGCCCAGGGTCGGCTCCCCGTCCCGGTCGGTGGCGTTGTAGGTGGCGGTCATGCCGCCGCCGGTGCAGTACTGCTCCTGGCCGGCCACGCAGTTCTCGCAGGTCCGGCAGGAGTCGACGAAGCAGCCGACACCGACCCGGTCGCCCACCGCGTACCGGGTGACCCCGGGACCGACCGCGCTGACCAGGCCGGCGATCTCGTGGCCGGGCACCATCGGGAAGATGCCGTCGCCCCAGTCACCGTTCACCTGGTGGATGTCGGAGTGGCAGATGCCGGAGTACTTGATCTCGATCAGGATGTCGTGCGCGCGCAGCTCCCGCCGGGTGATGACGGTCTTCTCGAGCGGGGCCTTCGGCGTGGCGGCGGCGTAGGCCGCGACAGTGGTGTCGGTCATGCGGCCAGCCTGCCCGCGCGCGGCCGCGGCAACCAGCCCCGGCTCTGCGTACGACTGCCGTGCGTACCACTGGCAGACACACCCTCATACTCGACGGCATGGACCAGCGCACCGAACTCAGCGAGTTTCTGCGGTCCCGGCGGGCCCGGTTGCGGCCGGAGGACGTCGGGCTCGTCTCCTACGGCGGGCGCCGGCGGGTGCCTGGGCTGCGGCGCGAGGAGCTCGCGCAGCTGGCCGGCGTCAGCACCGCCTACTACGCGCGGCTCGAACAGGGCCACGGCGAGAACGTGTCGAGCGGTGTGCTGGAGGCGATCGCCGCCGCACTGCGGCTCAACCCGGCCGAGTGCGAGCACCTGACCCGGCTGGTGCGGCCGGTGCCCCGGCGCCAGCGCGGCAGCGGCCGCCCGCAGCGCATCCACCCGGAGCTGCAGCTGGTGCTGGACGCCATGGACGGCGTGCCGGCCTACGTGTTCGGCCGCCGGCTCGACGTGATCGGCTGGAACCGCCCGGCGCTGGCGCTGTTCGGCGACTTCTCCACGATGCCGCCCGAGCAGCGCAACATGGCCTGGCAGGTCTTCCGCAACCCGGACTCCCGGACGTTCTACGACGACTGGGAGGCCAAGGCGAGCATGGTCGTCTCCTGCCTGCGACTGGACGCCGGCCGCTACCCGGACGACCCGCGACTGACCTCGCTGGTCGGCGAACTCTCCGTCCGCAGCGAGGACTTCCGGCGGCTGTGGGCGGCCCACGACGTGCAGGACAAGGGGCACGGCGTCAAGGAGCTGCACCACCCGTCGGTGGGCCGGCTCACCCTCTCCTACCAGACCTTCCGTCCCTCGATCGACCCCGAGCAGACGCTGATCACCTACTACGCCGAGCCGGCCTCGCCGTCCGCGGACTCGCTGCGCCTGCTGGTCAGTTGGGCGATGGACTCGTACCCCGCGTCCGCCCGGCCGGCCGCCCGCGCCGAGCAGCCGCCGGGCTGAGAGGGGTCGTCCTCAGTAGATCAGGTAGGCGGGGCGGTGGCCCTCGTCGTCGATCTCGCCGGTGGCCTGGGCCCGCAGCTTGTGCGAGAGGTCGTCCAGCGCCCGCCAGGCGGCCACCTCCTCGCCGATCCGGGCCAGCGGACGGTCGTCGGCGCTGCGCACCGACTCCCCGTGACCGCTCAGGGCGGGCGCCCGCGCGCCGACCAGCCGGGCGTCGCACGCGGTGTGGACGCCGTCCTCCTCGAAGCTGAGCTCTACATCCCACTGGTTGTGCATGGCGCGCCTCCTGGCACCGCCCCCCACACGACCCGTTCCTTCCCCCCAGCGTGACCCCGGCCCCGCCCCGGGGCAACCGCCCACGGGCCCCGGCCCGGCCATTGACCGGGCCGGGCGGGGGCGGCGAGGATCTGGTGCCGGACCTCACCCCTTCCCGGCCCGAGGGAGCAGCACGATGGCCCACCTGCCCCAGCCGCCGCACCTGCCCGAGCCGCCGGACCTGCCGCAGCCCCCGGAGCTCCCCGAGCCCTCGGTACTGCCCGACATCCCGCACCTGCCCACCCCGCGCGCCCTACCCAAGGCGCCGCACCTGCCCCGGGCGACCGAACTCCCGGACGCCCCGGAGCTCCCCGAACCGCGGCTGCCCCGAGCCCCCCGGCTCCCGGACGACCCCGCGAGCTGATCAACCCTGAGCCGCGCCCCTCACGCCCCCGTGGCCAGCTGCGCCAGGTGCCGGGCGACCACGCCCCGCAGCAGCTCGGGGGTGGCGCGGTCGGGGCGGATCACGCGGTGCACCACCAGCCCGTCGACCAGCGCGTAGAGCCGCTCGGCCTCCACCGCGAGCTCGCCGTCCGCGACGCCGGCTGGGAGCAGCGCGGCGACCAGCTGGCGGCACAGCTCCTGCAACAGCTCGTAGCTGAGGTCCCGCACGGCCCGCAGGCCCGGTTCGCTCTGGGCGCGGGCCGTGAAGGCCAGCCAGACCTCGGCCTCGGCGAGGCGCTCGGCATCCAGCGGGAGCAGCTCCTCGACCACCTGCCGGACCGCGACCGCGGGGTCCGGGTCGGGGGCGAGCGCCTCCAGCCTGGCCCGCACCCGGTCGATCACCAGCTGCATGGCGAAGGTCAGCACCTCGGCCTGGTCGGCGAAGTAGTGCCGCAGCGCTCCCGCTGAGAGCCCCGCCTCGGCGGCGACCGTCCGCACCGAGACGCCCTCCAGGCCGCGCCGGCGGATCAACCGCCAGACGGCCTGCGCGACGGCGGTGCGGCGGGCGTCGGGGTCCACGACTTTCGGCATCCGGCCTTTCTAGCACAGCCGTGTTACGTTGTTTTAGCACGTGCGTGCCAAAAAGATCGCCGAACACTGGGGGTCCCGTGCTCTACCTCGTCATCGTCGGCTGCGAGGCCGCCTTCTGGGTGCTGCTGGCCGCCGCCCTGCTGCTGCGCTACGGCGCCGGCATGCCGCGGCTGAGCACCGCGCTCCTGCTCGCCCTGCCCGCCGTGGACCTGTTGCTCTTCGCGGCCTGCACCGTCGACCTGGCCCGCGGCGCGGCCCCGACCACCGCACACGGCCTGGCCGCGGTCTACCTGGGCACCTCGGTCGCCTTCGGCCCGCACCTGGTCCGCTGGGCCGACAGCCGGCTCGCCCACCGCTTCGGCGGCCCGCCCCCCACCAGGGCCCCGCGCACCGGACCCGAGCACGCCGCCCACGAGCGCCGCACCTGGCTGCGCCACCTGCTCGCCTGGGCCATCGGCGGCATCCTGATCCTGCTGGACACCGCCGTCGCCGGCGGCCCGCACCGGTCCGGGCCGCTGATGGGCCTGGCGGCGACCTGGACGGCGGTGCTGGTCGTCGACTTCCTCTGGTCGTTCAGCTACACGCTCTTCCCCCGCGGGCCCCGCACCCGGTCCTGACCCGCGGGCGGGCCTGGGTGGGTCAGCAGCCGGGGCCGGAGTGCCAGCCGGACAACCAGTTGACGATCTGGTGGTTGCTCGGGTCGTTCTCGCCGACCAGCTCCTGGACGCACGTGCCGACACCCTTGACCCGCGCGGGGCCGGCGTAGGTGGTGAAGTTGCCGGAGTCGTACCCGTCAGTGCCCTGGCCCCCGTTCTTGGCGGCCAGCGAGATCTGGGTGAACGTCTTGACCCCCGCGTACTCCGACTTCACGAAGACGGAGCAGTTGTCGGTGCCGTCCCAGTAGTCGTAGACCCAGCCCGCCTCGTGGCCGCTCGTGTCGGTCACCTTGCCGGACCACGAGAGGTTGCCCGCACAGCCGTAGCTCCCGGCGTAGGCGTTCGGCGAGGCGACGACGACGCCGAGGGTCGTGAGGCCGAGGACGGAGAGAGTGGATATGAGCTTGCGTGCGCGCACGGCAGTGTCCTTCCGGTGAGGCGGGAATGAGGGGACGTCAGGTGATCCTAGTGTCCCGCCCGTCACTCCCATCACTCCCGTTACTCCCGTCATCCCTGGCGCTCCAGGTACTCCCGCCCCGTCGACCTCGAACCCCGCGGCGCCCCCGGTGGGTCAGACGGTGTCCTGGACCGGCAGCGCCGCCACCATCGGATGGTCCTTCTCGATCAGGCCGAGCTTCGCGCTGCCGCCGGGGGAGCCGAGGTCGTCGAAGAACTCGGCGTTCGCCGTGGTGAAGGGCCGCCACGGGTCCGGGGTGTCGTCCTCGCGGTAGATCGCCTCGACCGGGCAGACCGGCTCGCAGGCACCGCAGTCGATGCACTCGTCGGGGTGGACGTAGAGCATCCGCTCCCCCTCGTAGATGCAGTCGACGGGGCACTCCTCCAGGCATGCCTTGTCCTTGACGTCCACACAGGGCAGGGCGATCACAAACGTCATCGGGCTGCCGTCCTCTCATGGTCGGTGCTGCTTCCGGCTCTGACGCAGCCGACCGTAGGGCCTCAAGTAAACTTGAGGGCAAGAGGAGGCGGTGCATGACGACCCATCATCCCGACGGCGCCGGGGCCACGCCCGATGACCGGCTGGGCATCGGCGAGGTCAGCGCGCGGACCGGGGCGGCGGTGTCCGCCCTGCGGTTCTACGAGGAACTCGGGCTGATCGCGTCCGAACGGGACGAGCGCAACCAGCGCCGCTACCCCCGGCACATGCTGCGCCGGGTCGCCCTGATCTCGGTGGCGAAGCGGATCGGCATCCCGCTGCAGGACCTCCGGGAGGCGTTCGCCGACGTACCGCTCGACCGGCCGCCGAGCCACCAGGAGTGGCAGCGCGCGTCGCGCGGGTGGAAGCGCCGCCTGGAGGAGCGCCGGCAGACCATCGAACGGCTCGAGGCCGAGCTCACGGGCTGCATCGGCTGCGGCTGCCTCTCGATGAAGGCCTGCGCCCTGCTGAACCCGGGCGACGCGCTGGCCGAGGACGGGGCCGGACCCCGCCGTCTGTAGCGGGATCGGGCCCCTCAGGGCGCGCCCAGGTCGCGCAGGTGGCCCTCGGTGATGTCGCGCAGCTTGTCGGGGTTGGCGATGTCGTGGACGGTGGCGATGCGGCCCACGGCGTCCAGGCCCACCGTGAGGACCCCGATCACCCGCCCGGCGCCGGCGAAGACGATGCCGGGGCCGCCGTTGATCCGCACGAAGCCGACGGTCATGTCGTCCTGCTCGACCCCCTCGTAGGGGCGGTGCTTGCCCAGCAGGGCCAGCCGCGGGTGCGCTCCGACCGCCGGGCCCCGGCCCTAAGCGCCTCCGTCCCCGCCTCCGTCCCCGCCCGCATCCACGCCCTCGTCCCCCGCCAGCAGCGGCAGCAGCAGGGCCGCCGACCAGCTGAAGTTGCTGGAGTTGAGCGCCCGTCCGGTCAGCGGGTCGTAGTTCTCGTGGATCGGCTGGTCACCCGTCAGCCCCTGCGCGCCCGCCAGCAGCCGGTCGGTCAGCGCCCGCGCGTCCGCCCGGTACCCGTAGCGCTGCAGGCCGGTCAGCGCGAAGTACGCCTGGTCCAGCCAGACCGCCCCGCGCCAGTAGCCGGTGGCGTCGAAGGCCGGCGAGCTCGCCGCGACCGTCGGGAACGGCAGCGGGGTGGCGAACTCGCCCGGGTCGACCAGCTTGCCGCGCACGGCCGCCGCCTGCTCGCGCGAGGCGACGCCGGTCCAGAGCGGGATCGCGCCCTCGATGCCGCGCCCGCGCGCCACCAGCGGGGTGCCGGTGCCGAGCGCGGTGTCGTAGAACCAGCCGGTCGCCGGGTCGTACATCCGTCCGCGCACCTGCGCCGCCAGCGCGGCCGCGCTCGCCCTCCAGCGGGCCGCCTCCGCCGTCAGGCCCAGCCGGCCGGCGATCTGCGCCAGGTAGCCGCGGTCGGCCGACAGGTAGGAGTTGAGGTCCACCGACTCCTGGTCGAGCGAGTAGCCCAGCGGCGCGCCGGCGGCGGAGCGGTTCGCCACGGTCGCGGCGCCGGCCTGCGCGTCGAAGCGCGGCGCGTTGTCCATGCCGCTCTCCCAGGCGGCGGCCTGCCGGGTCGACTCGGCGTCCGCGTTGGCGGGGTCGAGGGTGGCGCCGTACTCGGCCAGGCCGTTGCCGTCGTGGTCCCGGTTGCGGCTCCACCACTGCTGGTAGGCGACCAGCTTGGGGTACAGCTCGCGCAGGAAGCCCAGGTCGTGGCCGGCGAGGTAGACCTGCCAGACCGACCAGGCGGCCAGCGGGGGCTTGGAGTTGCGCTCGTTCCAGTTGCCGCCGCCGTGCGCCGGGTCGTTGTAGAAGAGGCAGTCCGGGATCATCCCGGCGTCCTGCGGCCGCTCCGGGTCGTCCGGCTGCACCTGGTAGTCGAACATGGCCCGGATCTGCGACTGGGCGAGCGGCGCGTCGAAGCGGCTGGTGCCGACCGCCTGCTTCCAGGTGTCCCAGGACCAGAAGCCGCCGGCGAACCACTTGTCCGAGATCGAGGGGGTGATCCCGTCGTGCCGCAGCGCCCCGGCCGCGCTGCGCCAGTTGGTCACCAGCGTCTCCACCGCCTTGACGGCGGTGCGCCGCCGGTCGGCCGGCACCCCGGCCGTTGCGCCGGCCAGGTAGCCGCGCCAGCGCCGCTCGCCGGCCTCCACGGCGGCCTGCGGATGCCGCAGCAGAGTGCGCACCGAGGCCCGGGCCCGGGCCGCCTCGTCGGCCGTGAAGGTGTACGACTCCGCCCAGTCGATGCTGCGGTGGGCTCCGGGCGCCAGGCGCACCGGCGCCGTGAGGTCGGTGCGGTAGGAGTCGCCGGTCACGGTGCTGGTGACCGGCGCGTCGTGGGTGACCTCGAAGCGTTCGGTGCCGTCGGTCAGGTAGTCCCAGGTCGAGCGGACCCGGGCGAAGGAGACCGCGACCCCCTGCCCGGTGGCCGCCAGCGCCGGCGCGCTGCGCATCGGCTCGTCGGCGGGGCGCAGCAGCTCACCGGTCCAGCCGACGCCGAGGGTCCGGGCGGCGGGGCCGTCGTTCTCCAGGCCGGCCCGGACCAGCGCGGTGCGGTCGTCGGCGAACCGCAGGTCGAGGGTGAGCCGCAGCCCGCCGCCGAGGTCGTAGCGCTCGCTCAACGCGCCGGGCAGCGAGACGAAGACCGGGGTGCCACCGGCGGCCAGGTCCAACGTCCTTCCCGACTCGCTGAGTTGGATCCGGCTGAAGGAGCGGCTGAGCCACCAGGGGTACTCCTGGGCGATGTAGAGCGGGCCGCTGAAGCCACCGTACTGCGCGCGGTCGCCGGCGCCGGGCAGCGCGTAGGCGTGCCACGCGCCCTGGTCCGCGAAGACGGTGATCGGGTTGACGTCGCCGTCGCCGGACGGCAGCGCGGCGCTCGGCACGCCGTGCAGGTCCAGCACGTCGGCGTAGCCGCCCGGCGGGTCCAGGGCCAGCGCGGGCGGCGGCGCGGCGGTGAGCGCGGCGGTGACCAGGACGGCGGTCGCGGCGGCACGTAAGGAGCGGTTCAACGGGGTTCCGGCCTCTCTGGGGTGGTGGGGGACGGTGCGGCGGTGGGGTGGTGCCATCGGCGGAGCACCGCGACGTCGAGCGGCCCGAGCGGCAGGGTGTCGCCCGCGCGGGCGCCGGTGAGCAGGTCGACGGCGCCGCTCCAGCGGTCCGGCAGGGTGATCGCCACCGGGTGCCGGCCGTGGTTGAGCAGGAAGAGGTGCGCCACGCCGTCCGGGTTGGTCCGCACGGTGGCCTCCACGTCCGGCGGCAGCTCCAGCAGGGGCGTGACGCCGGCCGCGGCGAGCACCGCGTCGAGCACCGCGCCGATCCCCTCGTCAGCGCCCGTACCGGCTCCCGGGTCCCCGCCGGCTTCCCGGCCCGTTTCCCGCTCCGCCGCGGGCTCCGCGCCCAGGTGGCAGCTGACGTACCAGGCGGTGCCGTGCCGGGTGACGGCGGGCCGCCCGGCCAGCGGGCCGCCGGTGTAGCGGGCGAAGGTCTCCGCGCCCAGGCTCTCCAGCCACTCGCTCCAGAGCGTGGCCGCCAGGGTGCGCCCGTCGGCCAGCGTCACCGGGGTGGTGGCGCCGTCCGGCAGCGGCCAGTACTCGTCGACCGCCACGCCCAGCAGCTCGCGCAGCGGCCCCGGGCTCCCGCCGGGGTGGATGTGGTCGTGCTCGTCGACCACCCCGCTGAAGCCGCCGCAGACCAGTTGCCCGCCGCCGGCCGCGAAGCGGGTCAGCCAGTGGGCGGTGCTGTCGCGCAGCAGGTAGGCGTTGGGGGCCAGCAGTACCCGGTAGCCGGTCAGGTCCGCGCCGGGGGCGACGAAGTCCACGGGCACCGAGCGCGCGTGGAGCGCCGCGTACCAGGGGCGCAGCAGCTCGGGCCAGCGCATCCGGGCCGAGGGGTGGTCGTCCAGCTCCAGCGCCCACCAGGACTCCCAGTCCAGCAGCACGGCGACCTCGGCTCGGCTGCGGCCGCCGGCCACCGAGCCCAGCCTGGCCAGTTCGGCGCCGAACCGGACGCTCTCGCGCCAGGCGCGCCCCGCCGTGCCCCGGTGCGGCAGCATCGCGCTGTGGAACTTCTCGGCGCCCGCCCGCGAGGCCCGCCACTGGAAGGAGAGCACGCCGTCCGAGCCGCGGGCCACCGCCTGCAGCGCCCAGAGCCGGCGCAGCGCGGGCGGCTTGGGGACGTTGACGGGACGCCAGCTGACCGCGGAGGGAGCCTGCTCCAGCAGTAGCCAGGGCGCGCCGCCCCTGAGCGAGCGCATCAGGTCGTAGCCGAGCGCGGCCCGGACGTGGGCCCGCGGGTCGGCCGGGTCCGGGTAGGCGTCGTCCGAGACCAGGTCCTCGTGCCGGGCCCACTGCCAGTAGTCCAGCGCCTTGAACATCGACATGAAGTTGGTGGTCACCGGCACGCCGGGCGAGAGCTCGTCCAGCACCGCCTTCTCCGCCCGGTGGCAGGCGAGCAGCGCGTCCGAGCAGAACCGGCGCCAGTCGAGCAGCTGGGTGGGGTTGCCCGGTCCCGGCGCGGTGCGCGGCGGTTCGATCTCCGCCAGGCTGCCGTAGTGCTGCGACCAGAAGCTGGTCCCCCAGGCCGCGTTGAGCCGCTCCACGGTGCCGTAGCGCTGCGCGAGCCAGCGCCGGAAGTCGGCCGCCGAGCGCGGGCAGAAGCACTCGGTCACGTGGTCGCCGTACTCGTTGTGCACGTGCCACAGGACCAGCGCCGGGTGGTCGGCGTAGCGGCGGGCGAGCGCCCGGGCCAGCTCGACGGCCGCCGCCCGGTAGTGCGGGGAGGAGGGGCAGTAGTGCTGGCGGGAGCCGAACTCCAGGCGCACCCCGTCGGCGGTGACCGGCAGCACCTCGGGGTGGGCGCGCACCAGCCAGGCCGGCGGCGAGGCGGTCGCGGTGGCGAGGTCGACGGCCACCCCGTGTGCGTGCAGCACCTCCAGCAGCCGGTCCAGCCAGTCGAAGTCCCAGCGGTCGGCGGCCGGTTGGAGCCTGGCCCAGGCGAAGACGCCGACCGTGACGAGGTTGACGCCGGCCTCCTTCATCAGCGCGGCGTCCTCGGCCCAGACCTGCTCGGGCCACTGCTCGGGGTTGTAGTCGCCGCCGTACAGCAGGCCCGGGACCCGGGTCGGCCCGTGCCGTTGGGAACCGTTCACGCAGCGGACCCACCGTCCTGCCGGGCGGGCCGGGCGCGCCGATCCCGCGAAGTGACATGTCACATGTGGGATACAGCAGAGCGAGCCGGCGGCCGCCCGTCAAGAGTGCCCCGGGCCCCGCGGCAGGCCCCGGCGCCCCGCGGGCGGCGG
>NZ_BAAALF010000166.1:0-18929 GCF_039528135.1 Kitasatospora nipponensis
GGGGGCGCGGTGGCCCGCCCGCTGCACCGCGGCCGCCCCCCCCCGGGGCGCCGAGCCGCCCGCGCGCCCTCTCCTGGAAGACGCTGCTGGCGGTCGCCGTGGTGATGGCGCTCGGTGGCGCGCTCGCCGGCGTGCTGCTGACCCGCAGCGACCGGAGCACCACCACCACGGCCGGCGGTGACCGCTCGACGGGCACCCAGCCCACCGCCGCGGCCCAGCCGCCCACCGGTGCCGCGCCCGCCCCGCCGACCGAGGCCACCGCCCCGGCCGCCACCACCCCCGTCTCCGCCCCCTCCTCCCCCTCGAGCGGCACTCCCACAGCCGGCACACCCACGGCCGGGGCCGGTGCCCCCTCCGCCGCCACCGGCCCCGCGAGCCCGTCCGCGGCGACCGGTCCCGGCCGGTACACCCCGGCGTACGCGGACCGGGTGCTCTCCTCGCCCAGCTACCACTACACGTTCGACCTCACCAACGGCCAGATCGTCCCCGAGGGCACCTCGACCCCGTGGACGCTGCACTTCGACGGGACCTGGAGCTGGTCCGGGCAGGCGGACGCCTACATCGCCCCGGGCGCCCAGCTCACCCCCGAGCAGTGCGCCTCCGCGATCACCCAGAACCCCGCGGGCGAGCTCAACCCGGCCCAGGGCCAGACCTTCTGCGTGCGCGACCGGGCCACCGGCTCGACGGTCGTGGCCAAGGTGCTCCAGCTCAACGGCGTCCTCGCCCAACTGTCGATCACCTACTACCGCTTCGACGGCTGACCGCGCACTATCCTGTTCCGGTACCCCACCCCCTGGACCGGAGCGCACCGTGTACTTCACCGACCGCGGCATCGAGGAGCTGGCGAGCCGGCGCGGCGACGAGGAGGTCACCTTCGAGTGGCTGGCCGAGCGCCTGCGCGAGTTCGTCGACCTCAACCCCGACTTCGAGGTCCCCGTCGAGCGGCTGGCCACCTGGCTGGCCAGACTCGACGACGACGAGGACGAGGACTGAGCCGGCAGCGATCCAGGAACGATCCGGCACCACCGAGCCGGCAGCGGCACGGCAGCACGAAGGGCCCGGGAGGCGACCGCCTCCCGGGCCCTTCGTCATCTTCGGCGCGCCAAAGCACTTGACTTCCGCGCTACGCGATATATCGTGTTTCTTGTAGACGCGATACATCGCGACTCGCCGGATCGTCGCCTCACCAGCGTACGACGGCGACTGCCCAACGGGAGGACGAACCGATGAACCAGTGGACGGTCGGCGAGGCCGACAAGATCACCTTCGACGAGGCGCCGAGCGCCCTGCAGGTGCGCATCATCGGCGGAGCGGTCAACGTGGTCGCCGCCGAGGGTCCCGCGCGCCTGGAGGTGACCGAGCTGGAGGGCGAGCCGCTGCACGTCACGCTCACCGACGGCGTCCTCACCGTGACGTACCCCAACCTCTCCTGGAACGACTTCGGCGAGCGGTTCCGTTCCCTGGACTCCGTCAAGAGTTTCGTCGCCTCGCTGCGCCGCAAGCGCCGCGCCGTGGTCTCGCTGACCGTCCCCGCGCCCACCGAGGTGCGGATCGGGGCGGTCACCGCCGACACCACCGTCTCCGGGGTGCGCGGCGCCGTCTCGGTGCACGGCGTGGCCGGCTACACCACGCTCGCCGGCCTGGACGGCGCGGTGGAGGCCAAGTCGGTCTCCGGCAACATCGACGCCGAGTCGGTGGCCGGCGAGCTGAAGCTGCACTCCGTCTCGGGCGAGCTGACCGTGCTCGCCGGCAGCACCGCCAAGCTGCGCGCCAACACCGTCAGCGGCGCGGTCACCCTGGACCTGGCCGGCCGCACCCCGGCCGACGTCAAGGTCAACACCGTCAGCGGGGACGTCGCGGTGCGCCTGCCGCAGCCCGCGGACACCACCGTGGAGGCCGGCAGCACCAACGGCCAGTTCTCCACCGCCTTCGACGAGCTCACCGTGACCGGCACCTGGGGGGCCAAGAAGCTCGGCGGCACGCTCGGCGAGGGCACCGGCCGGCTCCAGGTCACCACCGTCTCGGGGGCGATCTCGGTGCTGCGCCGCCCGGACGTCGAGGACGAGGGTCCCAGCCTGGTCAAGGAGCTCACCGACGGCACCGAGAACGGAGCGGGCGCATGAGTACCGTCTTCGCCCACGGCCGGCTGCGGCTCTACCTGTTGAAGCTCCTGGACGAGTCCCCGCGGCACGGCTACGAGGTCATCCGGCTGCTGGAGGAGCGCTTCGACGGGCTCTACGCCCCCTCCGCCGGCACCGTCTACCCGCGGCTGGCCAAGCTGGAGCAGGAGGGCCTGGTGGAGCACTCCACCGAGGGCGGGCGCAAGGTCTACCGGATCACCGAGGCCGGTCGCGCCGAACTGACCGAGCGTCAGGACGACCTGGCGGAGCTGGAGTTGGAGATCCGCGACTCGGTGGCCCAGCTGGCCGGCGCGATCCGCGCGGACGTCCGGGACTCCGCCAAGGACCTGCGCGAGGAGCTGCGGGACGCGGCCCGCAACGCGCGGCGCGTCTCGGCCACTCCCGGCTCCGCCGCCGGTGCCGCCGAGGGCGAGGCCGGGCGCGAGGGCTGGGGCGGCCCGTGGAACGAGCCGGGCTGGCAGCGCACCAAGGAGGAGTACGCGCAGTTCAAGGCCCAGGCCAAGCGCGCCAAGGAGCAGGAGAAGGCCGCCAAGGAGCAGGCCAAGCGTGCCAAGGAGGAGGCCCGCAAGGCCCGCGAGCAGTCCCAGGCGGTGCGGCACGCCGCCCAGCAGGAGGCGCTGCGGATCAAGCGCCGGGTCGAGCAGCAGGTCCGCGAGCACGCCGGGCGCGGCGACTGGCCGACCGGGCTGGCCGAGGGCCTGTCCGAACTGACCCGTGGGCTGGCCGGTCTGGCCGACTCCAGTCGCTGGGAGACGGCCGGCGAGAAGGTCACGGTGACCCGGGTGGACTTCGAGAAGGACGCCCCGGCCGCGGCCGACCTGCCCTCCTGGGCCCGCACCGACTCCGGCGGCGAGCCGGGGCGCGAGCTGGACCGGCTGCTGGACCGCTTCCGCGACCAGGTCCGCGACGCGGCCCGGGACGGCGGCCGGGTGACGGCCGACCAGCTGACGGCGGCTCAGGCGGTGCTCGCCGCGGCCGGCGAGCGGCTGCGCGGCATCCTGGACTGACCCCGCGGTGAGCGGCGGGCCCGGACCGACCGACGTGGGTCGGTCCGGGCCCGCCGCCGTTTCACGGCTCCAGCACGATCTTCCCGAAGACCTCGCCCGCTTCCAGCCTGGCGAAGCCCTCGCGCGCGCCGGCCAGCGGCAGCACCGAGTCGATCACCGGCCGCACCCCGGAGTTGGCGCAGAGCGCGAGCAGCCCGGCGAGCTCCTCCTTGCTGCCCATGGTCGAGCCGACCACCTTCAGCTCCAGGAAGAAGATCCGGTTCAGCTCGGCCGACTTCGGGCTCGGCCCGGAGGTGGCGCCCGAGATGACGATGGT
This sequence comes from Kitasatospora nipponensis, assembly GCF_039528135.1. Lineage (NCBI taxonomy): Bacteria > Bacillati > Actinomycetota > Actinomycetes > Kitasatosporales > Streptomycetaceae > Kitasatospora > Kitasatospora nipponensis. The sequence continues at coordinate 3,465 of NZ_BAAALF010000166.1, forward strand.
CCCGCCGGGGCGCAGCGACTTCACCGAGTGCGACCAGGTGGCCGCCCCGACCGTCTCCATGACCGCGTCCACCCGCTCGGGCAGCCGCGCGCCGCTCTCGAAGGCCGCGTCCGCGCCCAGCTTCACCGCCCGGTCCCGCTTGGCCTCGTCACGCCCGGTCACCCAGACCCGCAGGCCGGCCGCCTTGCCCAGCACGATCAGCGCGGTGGCCACCCCGCCGCCGGCGCCCTGCACCAGTACGGTGTCGCCGGGCTTGACCCCGGCGTTGCTGAAGAGCATCCGGTAGGCCGTCAGCCAGGCGGTCGGCAGGCAGGCGGCTTCGGCGAAGGAGAGCTCGGCGGGCTTGGGCAGCAGGTTCCAGGTGGGCACGGCCACCCGCTGGGCGAAGGTGCCCTGGTAGCGCTCGGTGAGGATCGAGCGCGGCTCGTGGGGGCCGACGCCGTGGCCGCTCTGGCCGATCACGGAGTGGATCACCACCTCGTTGCCGTCCTCGTCGATCCCGGCCGCGTCGCAGCCCAGGATCATCGGCAGCCGCTCGGCGGGCAGGCCCACCCCGCGCAGCGACCAGAGGTCGTGGTGGTTGAGGGTGGCCGCCTTCACGGTCACCACGCTCCAGCCGGGCCGGCTCTGCGGCTCGGGGAGCTCACCCAGGTCGAGGGCGCTCAACGGATCGTCAGGATCGATGCGGGCGGCATAGGCGGCGAACATGGATCGGACCCTAGCCGCCACGGGCGCGGGCCCGGAACCACGCGCGGGTGTGACCTCCACCGCGTGTCTCCGGGCCCGACCGGTTGCCGGCGCCGATCAGCGGCGCGCGACGCCCTCACGGCGGGCCGCCTCGGCGACCGCCTTGGTGACCGCCGGCGCGACCCGCGGGTCGAACGGCGAGGGGATCACCCGCTGCGGCGTCAGCTCGTCGGCCACCACGGCGGCCAGCGCCTGGGCGGCGGCGAGCTTCATGCCCTCGGTGATCCGGGTGGCCCGGACCTGGAGGGCGCCGGCGAAGATGCCGGGGAAGGCCAGCACGTTGTTGATCTGGTTGGGGAAGTCCGAGCGCCCGGTGGCCACCACGGCCGCGTACTTGTGGGCGACCTCGGGGTGGATCTCCGGGGTGGGGTTGGCCATCGCGAAGACGAAGCAGTCCTTGGCCATGGTGGCCACGGCCTCCTCCGGCACGGTGCCGCCGGAGACGCCGATGAAGACGTCGGCGCCGGCCAGCGCGTCGGCCAGCGAGCCCTGCAGGCCGGCCTTGTTGGTCAGCGCCGCGATCTCGGCCTTGACGTCGGTGAGGTCGCCGCGGCCCTCGTACACCACGCCGCGCCGGTCGCAGACCGCCACGTCGCCGATGCCGGCGGCCACCAGCATCTTGGCGATCGCGATGCCGGCGGCGCCCGCGCCCGAGATGACCGCGCGCAGCGCGCCGATCTCCCGGCCGGTCACCTTGGCGGCGTTCCACAGCGCGGCGGTGGAGACGATCGCGGTGCCGTGCTGGTCGTCGTGGAAGATCGGGATGTCGAGGGCCTCCTGCAGCCGGCGCTCGATCTCGAAGCAGCGCGGGGCGGAGATGTCCTCCAGGTTGACGCCGCCGAAGGAGGGTGCGAGCCGGACCACGGTCTCGACGATCTCGTCGACGTCGGTGCAGTCCAGCGCGATCGGGACCGCGTCCACGCCGCCGAACTGCTTGAACAGGATCGCCTTGCCCTCCATCACGGGCAGCGAGGCCTGCGGGCCGATGTCGCCCAGGCCCAGCACGGCGGTGCCGTCGGTGACCACCGCGACGGTGTTGCCCTTCCAGGTGTAGTCGTTCACCAGGTCCGGCTGCTCGGCGATGGCGGTGCAGACCCGGGCGACGCCGGGGGTGTAGGCGAGGGACAGGTCGTCCGCGTCGCGCACGGGCACCGTGGCGCGCACCTCCATCTTGCCGCCGCGGTGGAGCGCGAACACGGCGTCGACCGGGTCCTCGGTGTCCTGGGTACGAGGGTGGATGATCTCCGCTGCCACGATGACCTCTTCGTCATGATCAGCGAGAGCGCACGCCACGCGGCGGGCCTGCGACCCGCCCGGGGATGCTGAAAATCCCCGGAGCGCCGTAGCGCGCCCGGAGCCGGGAGGGTCGGGCGCCACCGTCACGACGGGCGCCCTCGAGTGAGGGTTTTGGGTGTTGTTGGGGCCGTGCTTCCGGGCCGAGCCTAGGCTCGGGCAGTGGCACCGCACCTGTGCCGCTGGTCCTCGTCACGCACTGTTCACTCCGCGATCCCACCAGACGGCACTCGGGTCTCGGAAGAACCCGTCTACCGGTGGAGTCGACGGCGAATCGGTACGCACACCCGCAGGAGTGAACAGTAGGCACGGAGGGGAGCTGGTGCTTCGGGTACGGAGTCCTCGTCGTGGACTTCCGGTCCTGTGCACCCCGGTTCTGTCGCGAGCCGGCGGCCACTGTTCGGTGTCGGGGGTCACCCGATAGCAGATTCTGACACACCCGGCCCCGGGCCCGGCAGACCGGGATGCGAGGATCCCTCTGCCCGCCCCCTTTCGGCAGCCTCGCCCTCCCCCGCCGCAGCGCACCCGCTCGGCGCGGCCGGCCAGGGCGCTTCCCGAGGTCCGCGCTGCACATCCCGGCAGCTCTCGCCCGCCGGCGGTCATGCACCCGTGTCACTTCCCTCCCTCAGGAAGCACCTCAGCCATGCGCAGAAACACCCTCCTGCCCGTCCTGGGCCTCGCCCTGGCCCTCTCGGGCTGCGGCAGCCCCGCCGGACCCGCCGCCGTCACCGGCCCCGCCCTGCGGGCCCAGCTGCCCAAGGCCATCCGCTCCGCCGGCCTGCTGCGGATCGGCTCGGACCTCAACTACGCCCCGGTCGACTTCAAGGCCCAGGACGGCACCCCCACCGGCCTGGACGTGGACCTCGCCGGCGCCCTGGGCGGCTACCTGGGCCTGAGGGTCCAGTTCTTCGACCAGCCCTTCGAGAAGCTGATCCCGGCGGTGCAGAGCCGCCAGATCGACCTGGCGATGTCGGCCGTGATCGACACCCGGCAGCGCCAGACCGGCGCCGACGACAACGGCCGGCAGGTGAACGCGGGCGTCGACTTCGTCGACTACTTCATGACGGGCACGGCGATCCTGGTGCGCAGCGGCAACCCGCTGGGCGTCACCAACCTGGACAACCTCTGCGGGCACACCGTCGCCATGCAGCGCGGCACCGTGCAGGCCGAGATCGCCGCCCGCCAGCAGGCGGTCTGCCAGCGCGGTGGCAAGCCGCTGAAGGTCGACCTGTTCGACACCGACGACCAGGCCCTGACCGAGGTGGCGAGCGGCACCGCGGTCGCCGACCTGAACGACTACCCGGTGGCCGCCTACAACACCGACCCGGCCCGCGGCGGCGACCGCTTCCAGGTGACCGGCGCCCTGCTGCAGCCCAGCCCGTACGGGATCACCGTCAACAAGGACGACGACGCGCTGCGGGACGTGCTCGCCAAGGCGATGAACCAGCTGATCCGCAACGGCACCTACGACACGATCCTGACCAGGTGGAACGCCCACGACGGCGCGCTGCTGGACGCGAGCGTCGACGCCGGCTTCTGAGGGCGCCGCGGCGCCTGACCGGCCCGCCGTTCCCCGCCCGGACGCGACCGCCGGGCGGGACCGGCGGGCCGGTGAGAACCTGGCAGAAAGAGCACAGGGGTACCCGAACGATCAGCTGTCAGGGACGCGATGACCTCCGGTAATCGGACGATCGCGCCCCCGTTATCCATTTTTGATCTGAATGGTGCTCCGCTCAACAGTTCGGTGATGGCAGGATTCCCCCACCACCTCGGCGGAGGGTGGTTCCACCCAGCAGCACCCGTACCCGCGGCCTGATCCGCCTCACCCCCTCACAGGAGGCTCCCCCCTATGAGCACCCGTACTCGCCGCTCCCGCCTCTGCGCCCTCGGAGCCGTCATCGCCGGCGGAACGCTGGTTCTGAGCGCCTGCAGTAGCAGCAGCAGTGGCAGCAGCAGCGCCTCCAGCGCCGCCTCGGCGATCAAGACGCCCAGCGCGGTCGCCTCCCTGGCCGCCCTGCTCCCGCCCGACGTCAAGTCGAGCGGCAAGCTCGTGGTCGCCACGGACGCCTCGTACGCGCCCAACGAGTTCAAGGACGCCCAGGGCAACCTGGTCGGCATGGACGTCGACCTGGCCAACGCCATCGCGCAGACGCTCGGCCTGAAGGCGGACGTCCAGAACGCCGACTTCACCTCGATCATCCCCGGCATCACGGCGAACAAGTACCAGCTCGGCATGAGCTCGTTCACCGACACCAAGGACCGCGAGGCCACCGTCGACATGGTGACCTACTTCTCGGCCGGCACGAGCGCGGCGGTGAAGGCGGGCAACCCCGACAACATCGACCCGAACAACCTCTGCGGCAAGAAGATCGCGGTGCAGACCGGCACCACCCAGGCCGACGAGATCAAGAACGTCATCAACCCCGCCTGCGTCAAGGCCGGCAAGCCCACCGTCCCCAACGACGGTGACAAGTTCGACCTGCAGACGGACGTCACCCAGGCGCTGGTCGCCGGGCGCGACCAGGTGATGCTGGCCGACTCCCCCGTGGTGGACTACGCGATCCAGCAGACCAACGGCCAGCTGCAGAAGCTCGGCGCCACCACCGACACCGCCCCCTACGGCGTCGTGGTCGCCAAGGGCTCCCCGCTCTCCCCGGCCGTCCAGGGCGCGATCACGTCCCTGATGGCGGACGGCACCTACAAGTCGATCCTCGACAAGTGGGGTGTCCAGGCCGGCGCGATCTCCTCGTCCGTGGTCAACGGCGCCACCAGCTGACCACCGACCGCACTCATCCCTGGGGTCCACAGTGAACTCTCCCGACCAGGGGTCGGCGACCAAGGGACGGCCTGAAGCCATCAAGGCCGTCCCGGTCCGCCACCCCGGACGCTGGGTCGGATCCGTCATCGTCGCGGTTCTCGTGGCGATGCTCATCCACGCCCTCGTCTTCAACAAAGCATTCCAGTGGCACGTCGTGGGGAAGTACCTCTTCGACTCCACGATCATCAGCGGCCTGGTCACCACCCTGGAGCTGACCGCGCTGGCCATGATCATGGGCGTGGTGGGCGGCGTGATCCTGGCGATCATGCGGCTCTCCCCCAATCCGCTGCTCTCCGGCAGCGCCTGGGTCTACATCTGGCTCTTCCGCGGCACCCCGGTGCTGGTGCAGCTGCTGCTGTGGGAGTTCATGGGCTCGCTCTGGCCGCGGCTGTCGATCGGCATCCCGTTCGGCGCCAGCTTCTGGTCGGAGTCCACCAACCAGCTGATCCCGGTCTTCACCGCCGCGCTGCTGGGCCTGGGCCTCAACGAGGCCGCGTACATGGCCGAGATCGTCCGCGGTGGCATCCAGTCGGTGCCGCAGGGCCAGACCGAGGCGGCGCACGCGCTCGGCATGAGCCAGGTCCAGACGACCCGGCGGATCATCCTGCCGCAGGCGATGCGGGTGATCATCCCGCCGACCGGCAACGAGACCATCTCGATGCTGAAGACCACCTCGCTGGCGTACTCGATCTCGCTGGTGGAGCTGCTGGGCGCCGCGCACGACATCTACTCGCGCACCTTCCAGACCATCCCGCTGCTGATCGTGGCGAGCATCTGGTACCTCTTCCTGACCTCGATCCTGACGGTCATCCAGTACTACATCGAGCGGTACTACGCCCGCGGCGCCAACCGGGTCCTGCCGCCGACCCCGCTGCAGCGGCTGCGCGCGCTGTTCGCCCGGCGGGCGCCCAGGCCCAGCGAGCCCGACGTGGTCACCGGGGCCCAGGGAGGCGGTCACCAGTGAGCGAGCAGACGACGACGCCACAGGACGCCGGCCCGCCGAAGGACCCGTCCACCGCGATGGTGCGGGCCGAGACCGTGCACAAGTCCTACGGGCCCATCGAGGTGCTCAAGGGCATCGACCTGGAGGTCCGCCAGGGCGAGGTCTTCGTGCTGGTGGGCCCCTCCGGCTCGGGGAAGTCCACCTTCCTGCGGTGCATCAACCACCTGGAGAAGATCAACGCCGGCCGGCTCTGGGTCGACGGCGAGCTGGTCGGCTACCGGCAGAAGGGCGACCGGCTGTACGAACTGAAGGACCGCGAGGTCGCCCAGAAGCGGCGCGACATCGGCATGGTCTTCCAGCACTTCAACCTGTTCCCGCACATGACGACGCTGGAGAACGTCATGGAGGGGCCGGTCCAGGTCAAGGGCGAGAGCAAGGCCGACGCCAAGGAGCGGGCGATGCGGCTGCTGGAGCGGGTGGGCCTGGCCGACAAGCCCCGCAGCTACCCCTCCCAGCTCTCCGGCGGCCAGCAGCAGCGGGTGGCGATAGCCCGGGCACTGGCCATGGAGCCCAAGCTGATGCTCTTCGACGAGCCGACCTCCGCGCTCGACCCGGAGCTGGTCGGCGAGGTGCTGGACGTCATGCGCGGGCTGGCCGAGGACGGCATGACGATGATCGTGGTCACCCACGAGATGGGCTTCGCCCGCGAGGTGGGCGACGCGCTGGTCTTCATGGACGGCGGCGTGGTGGTCGAGGCCGGCCACCCGCGCGAGGTGCTGGCCAATCCGCGGCACGAGCGCACCAAGGCGTTCCTCTCCAAGGTGCTCTGAGTCCCACCCCCACCAGGCCCACGGGCGCCGGTCCCCGATCCACGGGACCGGCGCCCGCCGCGTCGCCTCCCCGGCGCGTTCCCGGTCCGCGGCAATTGGTAATAGGCTTAAGGCAGCTTGCCCGTTACCGCGTCTCGGAGGACCGTCGTGGAGCTCGCCCTGTACGCCGACTACGCCGTCCGCCTGGTGAACACCGAGGAACCGGAGCGCGGCACCGACACGCTGACCAGCGTGGAGGCCGTGCGCGGGCTCTTCTCCGGCCCGCGCACCCGCGGGGCCAGACTGGCCACCGAGGCCGACCTGCCGCGGCTGCGCGAGATCCGGGCCCGGCTGCGGGCGGTCTTCGAGGCCGCCGCGGGCGGCGAGGAGGTCCGCGGGGTCGACCTGCTGAACAGCCTGCTGATGGAGTACCCGGTCAGCCCGCTGGTCTCCGGCCACGACTACCTGGACGAGCAGGGCCGGCCGCGCTGGCACCTGCACCTGGCCGACAACGCCCCGAGCGCCACCGCGAACTTCACCGCGGTCGCCTGCATGGGCCTGGCCATCCACCTGACCGAGCTGGGCGCCGACCGGCTGGGCCTGTGCCAGGCCGCGCCCTGCCGCAACGCCTACCTGGACACCTCCACCAACCGCTCCCGGCGCTACTGCTCGGACCGCTGCGCGACCCGGGCCAACGTGGCCGCCTACCGGGCCCGCAAGCGCCAGGAGGCCGCCCAGGCCGCCGCCCGGGGCGCGACGGCGGGGGCGGGGGCTACAGCTCGGGACTGAGCCTGCGGACCACCCCGAAGCGGGCCGCCAGCCCCGGCACCCGGCCCAGCGGCCAGCAGCAGAGAAGCCGCTCCAGCCAGCCGGCCGGCGCCAGCCAGACCGGGTCGGGCCGCAGCCGCAGCAGCACCCGGCCGAGCACCAGCTCGGCCGGCACCGCGCCGTACTCGCGACTGTCGTTGCCGAGGAACTGATTGTCCGACAGCAGCCACCAGCCCTTCGGGCGGCGGCCGGTCACCCGCTTGACCACCAGCAGGTCCTGACGCAGCGGGTGCCGGGCCAGCACCACCGCACCGGGGCGCACCTTCGCCCCGTACCGCACCACCACCCGGTCGCCGTGGTAGAGCGTGGGGACCATCGAGGGCCCCGACACGTCCATCAGACCCAGCGGCAGCAGCCCGCCGCCCGCGCGTTCCACCGGCTCCGGGCCGGGCTCGCAGTCCCGTCGCCGCCTCGCCTTCACCACACCCGCCTCCTGCTCGCGCCGTCCACGGGAACCAGCATCCCGCATCGACAACGCACGTCCGATATCGACCGGTTCCGGCTCCGCCTTTTGCCCTAGGCCCCGGTCCCGGCCGCGAGATCCGGGGGTCGGCGGGGTAGTCTCGGCGCGGGAAGACGATCTAAGGAAGGACTTCCATGTTCTCTCGTCTGTTTGCGCCGCGGGTCACCGCTCACGCCCACTGCGACCTGCCCTGCGGTGTCTACGACCCCGCTCAGGCTCGCATCGAGGCCGAGTCGGTGAAGGGCACTCAGGAGAAGTACCAGGCCAACGAGGACGCTCACTTCCGCGCCCGCGCCATCATCATCAAGGAGCAGCGCGCGGAGGCCGTCAAGCACCACCTGTCGGTGCTGTGGAGCGACTACTTCAAGGCCCCGCACTTCGAGAAGTACCCGCAGCTGCACCAGCTGTTCAACGACGCCCTGAAGGCCGCCTCGGCCGCCAAGGGCTCGACGGACCCGGCCACCGGCCAGGCGCTGCTCGACTACATCGCCGAGATCGACAAGATCTTCTGGGAGACCAAGCAGGCCTGAGGCCCGCGGTCCCGTCACGCCGACTGACGCCTCTCACTCGAACGAGTGAGAGGCGTCAGTCGTTCGAGTGCACCAGTACGCTCGAAGACATGATCCGCACAGCCGTAGTCGAGGACGTCCCCACCATCGTCGAGCTGATCCGCGAACTGGCGGAGTACGAGAAGGAGCCGGAGCAGGCGCAGGCCACCGAGGAGCAGCTGCGCAGCGCGCTCTTCGGCCCGCAGCCGGCCGTCTTCGGTCTGGTCGCCGAGGACGACGACACCGGGGAGACGGTCGGTTTCGCCCTGTGGTTCCGCAACTTCTCGACCTGGAAGGGCACCCACGGGGTGTACCTGGAGGACCTCTACGTGCGCCCGCAGGCCCGCGGCGGCGGCCACGGCAAGGCGCTCTTCACCGAGCTGGCGCGGATCGCCGTGGACAGCGGGTACCAGCGCTTCGAGTGGACCGTGCTGGACTGGAACGAGTCGGCGATCGGCTTCTACACCGCGCTCGGCGCCGAGCCCACGACGGGCTGGACCGTCCACCGGCTGAGCGGTCCGGCCCTGCGCGAGCTGGGCACCCGATGAGCCCGTGGTGGCGAATCCGGTCCCAGGTCGCGACATCGGTCGGCCGATCGCGGTAACGTCTCGGCGGACGGCCCGCGTCCGGCGCCTGCCGACTGGGTAGGACTCGGTACGTACCGCACCACCCCTCAAGACAGTTGGGGCGAAGCAGTTGAGTCAAGCAACAGAACGTGCCGCGGCCTCGGGGTCACAAGCACAGCGCGTCACCCAGGAGGTGAGGGTGTCCCAGATCGACGGTGATCCGGAAGCCCGGGATGACCGGGACGGCCAGGCCGCCCCGGCGCAGGACTTCGTTGAGGTGCGGCTGCCCGCGCAGGGCGCCTACCTCTCGGTGCTGCGGACGGCCACGGCCGGCCTCGCGGCCCGGCTGGACTTCACGCTCGACGAGATCGAGGACCTGCGGATCGCGGTCGACGAGGCCTGCGCCATCCTGCTCCAGCAGGCGGTGCCCGGCTCCGTGCTGTCCTGCGAGTTCCGGCTGGTGGGTGACGCGCTGCGGGTGACCGTCTCGGCGCCGACCACCGACGGACGGGCTCCCGAGCGCGACACCTTCGCCTGGACGGTGCTCTCCGCACTGGCCGGCGAGGTGGAGTCCTCGGTGGCCGAGGACCGCACGGTCAGCATCAGCCTGCACAAGAAGCGCGGCGGGACGATCCTCCAACCGTGAGCCCGCACCGGCCGGGCGGGCGGTCCCCATGGACCGCCGGACCCGGCGGCGACCAGCTCCGGTGCGGCGTCGTTCCCGCTTCGGGCCCTGATCGCGGTACAACCAATGTGATGGCCCGGTCGCGCAGGCGGCCCGGGTGCTCCCGGAACGGAACGGGGGATCGCCGTGAGTGATCTGGATCGCAACTCTGCTGTCGGGCCGCGGCCCGCGGACGGCCGACCGACGGGCGAGGTGCCCGCCGGACGGCAGGCCGCGCGCGGGACGGTGCCACGCCACCGTCCCGTCCCGGCCCAGCCGGGCGGGTCCGTTCCGGGGCCCGCTCCCCACCACGACGCGCACCCGAAGGACGCCCAACGGATGAGCCAGCCGACCGACCCGACGCCGGAGCCGACGGCAGCCCCCCTGCCGCCGGACGGCGTCGAACCCCTGGACGAGCGGGCGGCCGAGGTCGCCGAGGTGGTCCGGGCCGCGCTGCCGGCCCAGGTCACCGCGCACCACCGCTCCGGGGCGCCGGACCGTGAGGCGGCCCGCGCGCTCTTCGTCCAGCTGGCCGGCCTGCCCGAGGGCTCCACGGAGCGCGTCGAGCTGCGCAACCAGCTGGTGCGGATGCACATCCCGCTGGTCGAGCACCTGGCCCGGCGCTTCCGCAACCGCGGCGAGCCGCTGGACGACCTGACCCAGGTCGCCACCATCGGTCTGATCAAGTCGGTGGACCGCTTCGACCACGAGCGCGGGGTGGAGTTCTCCACCTACGCGACGCCCACCATCGTGGGCGAGATCAAGCGGCACTTCCGGGACAAGGGCTGGGCGGTGCGGGTGCCGCGCCGGCTGCAGGAGCTGCGGCTCTCACTGACCACCGCGACCAGCGAGCTCTCCCAGCGGCACGGCCGCTCGCCCACGGTGCACGAGCTCGCCGAGCACCTGGGCATCTCCGAGGAGGACGTGCTGGAGGGGCTGGAGAGCGCGAACGCGTACTCCACGCTCTCCCTGGACGTACCGGACAGCGACGACGAGTCGCCGGCCGTGGCGGACACCCTGGGCGCCACCGACGAGGCGCTGGAGGGTGTGGAGTACCGCGAGTCGCTCAAGCCGTTGCTGGCCGGGCTGCCGCAGCGCGAGCAGAAGATCCTGGTGCTGCGGTTCTTCCGCAACATGACGCAGTCGCAGATCGCCGCCGAGGTGGGCATCTCGCAGATGCACGTCTCGCGGCTGCTGGCCCGCACCCTCGCGCAGCTGCGCGAGAAGCTCCTCGTCGAGGAGTAGCCGGGCCGGAGCAGGGAGTGCCTTGGGGGCGCGTGCCAGATGGCCCGCGCCCCCAAGTGCGTCGATGAGCCCGCCGGTGCGGGCCGTCCCCCGGGCGGCGGATCGATCCCGCCCGCGGTGGTCAGTCCTGCGGGCTGTAGAGCGCCTCGGTCACCCCGGGGCTCAGCAGCGTCACCAGGCCCAGCACGCCGGCCACGCCCACCAGCGCGCCCACCGCGGCCATCGCCCCGCCGCTCTGCCACATGTAGTACGCCACCGGCAGGCAGGTCGAGTGGGTCAGCACGGCCGGGCTGCGGCCCCAGCGGCGCAGCTTCAGCAGGGCCCGGGCGGCCAGCAGCGGCAGCAGCCCCAGCAGCAGGATCACCAGCCCGCCGTACTCGACCAGCCCCTGGTTCTTGGTCGTCTCGACCAGCCCGGCGACGATCATGTAGCCGCCCCAGGCCACCAGCGCCGAGCCCTCGGCGACGGTCAGGGCCACGGCGGTCAACAGCTTGGCGGGGCGGGCGGCGGTGGAGGTTTCTGCGGTCACCCCAGCAGGGTAGCCGCCGCCCGCCGCGTACCGGGTCGTAGGCTGAACCTCATGCGCGCGCTCCTGGTCGTGAACCCGAAGGCCACCACTACCAGTGGCCGGACCAGGGACGTGCTGACCCACGCGCTGCGCAGCGACCTGAAACTGGAGGTCGCGGTCACCGAGTACCGCGGGCACGCCCGGGACCTGGCGCGCGAGGCCGCCTCGGACGGGGCGGTGGACCTGGTGGTGGCGCTGGGCGGCGACGGCACGGTGAACGAGGTCGTCAACGGGCTGCTCGCGCACGGACCCTCCGAACGGGTGCCCAGACTGGCCATCGTCCCCGGGGGCAGCACCAACGTCTTCGCCCGGGCCCTGGGCCTGCCCAACCATCCGGTGGAGGCCACCGGCGTGCTGCTGGACGCGCTGGAGCACCGCCGGGAGCGGGCCATCTCGCTGGGCAAGGCGATGACCGAGGGCCTGCCGGACCGCTGGTTCACCTTCACCGCGGGCCTGGGCTTCGACGCCGGGGTGGTGGGCCGGGTCGAGGAGCAGCGCCGGTCGGGGCGCAAGTCCACCCACGCGCTGTACGTCCGCGAAGCCCTGCGGCACTACGTCACCGAACGTGAACACCGGAAATCCGGACCCGTGACGCTGGAACTCCCGGGCCGCGCACCGCAACCGGGCCTGGTGATGACCATAGTGTCGAACACTTCGCCCTGGACCTTTCTGGGCAACCGCCCGGTCGTCCCCTCCCCCGGCGCCTCCTTCGAAACGGACCTCGACGTCTTCGGCGTCACTCGAATGACAGCGTTCGGAACCGCTCGTACGGTCCGTCAGATTCTGCGGCCGCACACTCCTTCGGAGCAGTCCGACCCGCCCCGTGGCCCGTCCGGGAAGCATGTCGTCTCCTATCACGACGTCCGACACTTCACCTTGGTTTCAGAGGAACCGGCCCCATTTCAGGTCGATGGGGACCACCTTGGAGACAGGAGTCGCGTCAGTTTCACAGGCGTACGCCGGGCACTGCGTGTGATTGTGTGACCAGAAGGGGGTCCCGCCCTTCTTCTCGAACGCGCTAGCCCCCTTCACCCCATAGAAGTACTGCCTGTGAGGTAGGCGACACCGAAGAATCAAAAATTCCTCCTCGAAGGGGGTTGTATCCGGGCCCGAGGTTTGCGAACCTCTACATGGCGATCGGGACGCATCGCAGCGGGACAGCGAAGCGGCCCACTGAGCATCCCGGCTGGGAACCCTCAGGATTCGCCCGAACCCCCCCTCAGCTCAGACCGCCGGGCCGTAACAGGCCCTTGGTCCCTTTTGCCGTTGTGGGATTCGTGAAAGCGTTCACATTCACAAGCCATCGATTGCGCTGACCGGGCCACCCCCTGTCAGCCGGAGGAGTTGGACGACCATGGACTGGCGCCACCGCGCTGTCTGCCGCGAAGAGGACCCGGAGCTGTTCTTCCCGATCGGGAACACCGGTCCTGCTCTGCTGCAGATCGAGGAAGCCAAGGCCGTGTGCCGCCGCTGTCCCGTCATGGAGCAGTGTCTGCAGTGGGCTCTGGAGACCGGCCAGGACGCCGGCGTCTGGGGCGGAATGAGCGAGGACGAGCGTCGCGCCATGAAGCGCCGTGCCGCCCGCAACCGCGCCCGCACCGCCTGAGCGAGCACAGCCGTTACGCAGTACCGATGCACGGCAGTACCGATCACGCAGTACCGATCGACACACGATCACAGGCTTCGGCCGCCACTCCGCCGAAGCCTTCCGCAGGAGCCCGCCACGGCGCGGCCGGCACAGCAACATGGCACAGCTCGGTCCGGACACTTGATACTGTTCACTCAGAGCAATATCGTGGACCTGGGACGCTCACCGTACGCAATATGACGGGGCGGGCGACCCGTGCGCGACCGCTTGTCGCTGACCTCGGTCAGCCGACAGTGCCCAACCAAAGAGCCCCCGTTCCGACCGACTCCCCCCGACGGCCGGAACGGGTTGAGAGGCCCTGCCGACCCACCCCCCCCGGTCGGCAGGGTCTCGTTTCTCTTTGCGCCCATCGCTACCGGGCGCCAACCCCCGCCGGCCACCGGCCAGTTCAGTGGAGCTGACCAGCGGACACGGCGGTCGGGCCGAAACCCGCGTCGGGTCAGCGCACCGGAATCTCCAGCACCACCTTGGTGCCGCCCTCGGGTGCGGCGACCATGTCGAAGGTGCCGCCCAGCTCACCGGTGGCCAGCGTGCGCACGATCTGCAGCCCGAGGTTGCCCGCCGTCTGCGGGTCGAAGCCCTCCGGCATGCCGCGCCCGTCGTCCTGCACGGTGATCAGCAGGTACTCGGCCGGCTTGGCGCCGCCGTTCCAGCTGTCCGACCAACCCATGCCCCCGGCCGGCGCCCGGCCGCGCAGCGCGCTCACCTCCACCGTGCCGGACGCCTTGTCGCCGAAGGCGTGTTCCAGCGCGTTCTGCAGCAGTTCGGTCAGCACCATCGCCAGCGGCGTGGCCACCTCCGCGGAGAGGATGCCGAAGCTGCCGGCCCGACGGGTCGTCACCTGCCCGTCCTGGGAGAGCTCCATGACCATCGCCAGCACCCGGTCGGCGATCTCGTCGAAGGCGACCTGCTCGTCCAGGGTCTGCGAGAGCGTCTCGTGCACGATGGCGATCGAGCCCACCCGGCGCACCGCCTCGTCCAGCGCGGCCCGGGCCGCCTCGGAGTCCATCCGGCGCGACTGCAGGCGCAGCAGCGCGGCGACCGTCTGCAGGTTGTTCTTCACCCGGTGGTGGATCTCCCGGATGGTGGCGTCCTTGGTCATCAACTCCCGGTCGCGGCGCCGCAGCTCGGTGACGTCGCGGGCCAGCACCAGCGAGCCGGTGTGCACGCCCTTGGGCTTGAGCGGGATCGCCCGCAGCGTCACCACCCCGCCCTGCGCCTCCACCTCGGCCTGCCGCGGCGCCCAGCCGCTCGCCAGCTTCACCAGCGCCTCGTGCACCGCGGCGCGCGAGGGGGGCGCCAACTCGGCCGTGGTGCGCCCGAGGTGACCCCCCACCAGATCGGTGGTCAGGCCCAGGCGGTGGTAGGCGGAGAGCGCGTTGGGGCTGGCGTAGGTGACGATGCCGTCGGCGTCCAGCCGGATCAGGCCGTCACCCACCCGGGGGGCGGCGTCCATGTCCACCTGCTCGACGCCCGGGTAGGGGAAGGTGCCGGCGGCGATCATCTGGGCCAGGTCGGAGGCGCTCTGCAGGTAGGTGAGCTCGAGCCGGCTCGGGGTGCGCACGGTGAGCAGGTTGGTGTTGCGGGCGATCACCCCCAGCACCCGGCCCTCGCGGCGCACCGGGATCGACTCGACCCGCACCGGCACCTCCTCGCGCCACTCGGGGTCGCCCTCGCGCACGATCCGGCCCTCGTCGAAGGCGGCGTCCAGCAGCGGCCGGCGCCCGCGCGGGACCAGGTGGCCGACCATGTCGTCCTGGTACGAGGTCGGGCCGGTGTTGGGCCGCATCTGGGCCACCGACACGTACCGGATGCCGTCCCAGGTGGGGATCCAGAGCACCAGGTCGGCGAAGGAGAGGTCGGAGAGCAGCTGCCACTCCGAGACCAGCAGGTGGAGCCACTCCACATCGGCACCGGTGAGGGTGGTGTGGCGGCGGACGAGTTCGTTCAGCGAGGGCACAGGGCGAGGGTAGCCGGGATGGGCCCGGGCGGCCTCGCCAGCGTTGTCCAGACCAATTTCGGAGAGCCCCTGGACAACCAATATTGGTCTAGTCCACAATGGAAGGGCACCAAGGAGAGACCATCCCGCGCAACTGCCCTGACCGCGCGAGGTCGCTCCTCGGTCGGCCGCCGCCGTACCGGGACCCCGCACAGTTCCGGTACCCCACCGGCGTCCGACGACAGCTCCGGGCTGCGGTGCCGCATGGGTTGAGGGTCCCGTGTCGGCGCCGTGGCCCGTAGTGTTTTCCGGCCCGAGGGCCGCCCGGACGCGCCCGGCACGCCCCCGGACGCGCAGAGCCCCGATCCGCAGCCGCGGATCGGGGC
>NZ_BAAALF010000167.1:0-18376 GCF_039528135.1 Kitasatospora nipponensis
TTGGGGGGGCCCGACAGGGTGGACCCCGCCGGGGCGACGCTGGGCGGCGCGAGCGGCGCCGGGGGGACGGCGGGACGGGCGGGCGCGAGGGTCGGGGTGGGCGTGGGGACGGCGTCCGCCGGAGCCGGCGGGTCGGCGCGGTCGGCCGCAAGGGCCGCGTCGACCCCGTCCGCCGCCTCGGCGCCCGCAGGGGCCCCGGCGGCCTCGGCGGCCTCAGCGGTCCTGGCGGGTTCGGTGGCCACGGACGGCTGAGCCGGAGCGCTGGCGGCGGGTGCCGCGGCGGGTGCCCCGGCGGGCGCCGCGGGTGCGTCCGGTTCGCTGTCCAGGCCCAGCAGTTCCACCGCCAGCCGGGCCACCGAGCCGGAGAGCGCGGCGGGCAGCCAGCCGATCTGACCCAGGAGCACGGTGCCGCCCGCCCCACCCGTCAGCCGGTCCCGCAACTGTTCCGGAGTCGGCCGCCCGCCCGGCGACTTGGTCAGGCAGGCGAGGATCAGCATCCGCAACTGCCCGTCCAGGCGCCCCAGATCGGGTGCCTCGTGCAGCACCCGGTAGAGCTGCACCGCCGCGCTCACCTTCTCGCCGAACGGTGACACCCCGGTGGCCGCGTACGCCAGGACGGCGCCGAGCGAGAAGACGTCGCTGGGCGGTCCGGCCGGGTGGCCCTGCGCCTGCTCGGGTGACATGAAGCCGGGGGAGCCGACCACGAATCCGGACCGGGTGAGCGCGGTGGCCCCGTCCAGCGCGCGGGCGATGCCGAAGTCGATCAGCCGTGGACCGTCCAGCGCGAGCAGCACGTTGGAGGGTTTGACGTCGCGGTGCACCAGCCCGAGCCCGTGCACGGCCGCCAGGGTGTCGGCCAGCCCGACGCCCAGGGTGCGGACCGAGGCGGCCGGCAGCGGCCCGAACTGCCGGACCGCCGTGCCGAGGGCGGGGCCGGCGACGTAGCCGGTGGCGACCCACGGACGGTCCCCCTCGGTGTCGGCGTCCAGGACGGGCGCCGTCCAGCGGCTGCCGACCAGCCGGGAGGCCGCCACCTCGTGCCGGAACCGCGAGCGGAACTCGGGGTCGGCGGCCAGTGCGGAGTGCACCACCTTGACCGCCACCGTGCGCCCGCCGACCGTGCGCCCGAGGTAGACCTGGCCCATGCCGCCCGCCCCCAGACGGCGCAACAGCCGGTACTCGCCGATCCGTTGCGGATCCTCCGGACCCAGTGCCTGCATGCCCCACCCGCCCCTGCTGTCTGACCTGGTACGTGCCGGTCCGGGCGTCGCCGGTCCGTTGACTGGCACGACCGTACCCGGTGCGGAGGACCCTGCGGAGGGCCTGGGCGGTTCCCGCCCCGACGGTGTCCGCGAGCCCGCTGCGGCGGTCGGGCCGCCGCGAACGGGCGTACGGTCCAGTAGCGTTGGCCGCGCGTGGTGGGACCGGACACGAACGACTGGAGTGACGGGTGTACTTGCGCGATGTCGAACTCGGCGCCGAGGACCTGGACGCCTATCTGCGGATGCGCTGCGACCCGGTGATGATGGCCGAACTCGGCGGTCCGCTGCCCCGGGAGGGGATCGCGGAGAAGGTCGAGCGCGATGTGCGCACCGCGGCGTCGGACGCCGGGTGGATCAAGATGATCGTCCTGGACCGGTCCGAGCCGGCGGCGGCCGGCGCAGCGGAGAGCGGCGCAGGGACCGGGGCAGCGACGGTGGTGGCCGGGTCGGTCGTGCTCTGGGCGCACGAGGAGGACGGCGAGCCGATCTCCGAGATCGGCTGGATGGTGCTGCCGGAGTTCCAGGGCCGTGGCGTGGGTCGCCGGGCGGTCGCCGCGCTGCTCGAACTGGCCCGCGCGGACGGCCGCTGGGGGCGGGTGCACGCCTTCCCCGGCACCTCGAACGCCCCCTCCAACGGGATCTGCCGCTCGCTGGGCTTCACCCTGCGCGAGTCCCGCTCGGTGCTCTTCGCCGACCGGTTGCTGGAGACCAACCACTGGACCCTGGACCTCGCGGACGCCGGTGGTGCGCTCACGGAGTGAGGTGCGCCATCCATCTCTCGGGCTTCAGCAGCGGGGCGAACCCGACCCTGGCGTACACCGCGTGGGCGTCCTCGGTGGCCAGCAGGATCCGCGGCACGCCGAACGGCGCCAGATGGTCGCGGACGGCGGCGGCCAGCGCCGTGCCCAGCCCCCTGCCGCGGGCGGCCGGCGCGACGTAGACGTCGCAGAGCCAGGCGAAGGTGGCCCGGTCGGTGATCACCCGGGCGTAGCCGACCTGGGCGCCGTCCGCCCGCTCGTAGAGGCCGAAGTTGATCGAGCCGGCGACGGCCAGGTCCTGCTTCTCGCGCGAGCGCCCGAGCGCCCAGTAGGCGTCCTGCGACAGCCAACGGTGGATCAGGTCGACGTCGAGGCGCGCGGGGTCGGTGGAGATCTCGTAGCCGTCGGGCAGATCGCCGCCCTGGGGCCGGCCGGCACTGGCCTGGGTGATGGTCATACCTGAGTCTAGGACCGGCCCGATGTCCGTCATCCGGGCGGGCCGCCGCCGGCGCGGGACGGGTCGCTAGGGTCTGTCCGATGACAGCCACCCCTGCTGACGCCCGACGGGTCGCCGAGGAGTACCGGATCGCCCGCGAGGTGCCGCGAGCCGGCCTCGCCCAGTGGCGGGAGGCGATCGCCGCGGCCGCCGACCTCGGACCGGGACGGACCGTCCTCGACGTCGGAGCCGGCACCGGAGCCTTCGCGACGGCGCTGCGCGACTGGTTCGGCGTCCGCGTGCTCGCGATCGAGCCGGCGCCGGCGATGCGCGCCCTGATCCCGGCGGACGAGCGGATCGAGGTGCTGGCGGGGCACGCCGAGGCGCTGCCGGTGCCCGACGGGTGCGCGGACGCCGCCTGGCTGGGCTCGGTCGTCCACCATCTGAGCGACCTGGCCGCCACGGCCCGCGAACTGCGCCGGGCCCTGAAGCCCGGTGCGCCGGTCCTGATCCGCAACAGCTTCCCCGGCCGGTGCGCCGGTGACCTGCGGGTGCGGTACTTCCCGGAGAGCGAGCGGATCGTCGCCGGGTACCCGACCGTCGACGAGGTCTGCTCCGCCTTCGCGCCGGCCGGCTTCCGGCGGGTGTCGCTGCGCCCGCTCGCGCAGCAGAGCGCGCCGAGCCTGGCGGACTTCGCCGCCTCGATCCGGCGGGACGCGGACGCCAAGCTGCGGGGGCTGACCGACGAGGAGTTCGGCGACGGCATGGCCCGGCTGCGCGCGGCGGTCGCGGCGGACCCGGCGCAGCCCGCCACCAGCTGGCTGGACCTGCTGGTCCTGGCCTGACGGTGACCGGGCGCCGACCGGGGGCCGATTGCCCCGGCTCTGCCCTGCCCCGGCTCGGCCCCGCCCCTGGTCCGCTCCGGAGGGAAGGCTCTGGACAGATAGTCGCTGCGGAGATAATCTAAGAGCAGTTGATCCGAGCGAGGAGTTTGCTATGTGGGAGTACGAGCACGCCATCGAGTCCGACGCCACGCCCGCGGCGATCTGGCGGCTCTGGTCGGATGTCGAGAACTGGGGGAACTGGAACGCGGACATCGAGGCCATCGAGCTGCGCGGCCCGTTCGCGACCGGCACCGAGATCAGCATGACGCCCGCCGGCCAGGAGCCGGTCCTGCTCCGGATCGGCGACCTGGTGGAGGGCGAACTGTTCGTCGACGAGGCCGAGTTCGACGGTCTGCTGCTGCGCACCATGCACCGGGTCGAGTCGCTGGCGGGGGAGCGCAGCCGGGTGGTCTACCGGATGGAGATCACCGGCCCGGCCGCCGACGAGGCCGGTCCGCAGATCGGCCCGGCGGTCACCGGCGACTGGCCGGAGACGATGGCCGCCCTGGTCGCCCACGCCAAGGGCTGAGCCCCCTGCCGCCCCACGGCCCCCTCGGGACGGTACCGACCGTCCCGCTCCGCGCCCGGCCCTGCCCGCCCTCCGGCGGGCGGGGCCGGCGCCGTTGCGGGCGCCGGGGGCCGGGCACCAGGCGGGTGGTGCGTGCGTTGACAGGGGTGAGTGGAGACAGGGGTGAGTGCGGCGCCGCCGCAGGGTGAGAGGTCGTGAGCCGATGAGCAGCGCGTGGGGGTCGCCCGGCGGCGACGGGGACGAGCGGGGTGGGCCGGGCGACTGGGACGACGTCGAGCTGGACGAGCGGTTCATCCGTTCGGCGCCGGTGACCGAGCCGTCCGGCCGGGCCCGGATGCTCGCCGCCCGCTGGCGTCGCGAGCCGCCCGAGCCGCAGCCCTGGCGCTCCGACCGGCCGCCGGCCGGGTGGTTCTGGAGCCGGGTGCGGGGGCGCGGCCGCCGGCGTCGGCGCTGAGCCGGCCCGCGGCCCGGGCGCGGCGGTGGCGAAGAGCCGGAACTCGTCGGAAGCGGCGCAAAATCCCGTGGCGCGCTCCAGTGCTCGGGATAGGTTGACCCACGTTCGACGGGATGACCGAAGCGACACGGGGAGAGCACATGGGACAGGTGGATCGGATCGAACGGGCGCGACAGCTCTGCGATCAGGCGGTCTTCGGGGGTGTGGACGAGGCGCTGCTGACGGCCGATCAGGAGTTGGACGGTGCCGAGGCGGACCTGCTGCTGACCCGTGGGCGGGTCCTGCACGCGCGCTTCCTGGCGGACCGTCACAGCGAGTCGCCGGGCTCGGTCGCGCCGGAGCTCATAGCCCGGGAGCTGGCGATGTTCGAACGCGCGGTGGAGCTCTTCCACCGGGTGGGCGACCTGCGGGGCGAGGGGGAGGCGCTGTTCTGGGTCGGCATCTTCCACCAGGTGGTCCAGGGGGACGGCGGCACCGCGCTGCCGTACTTCGAGAAGGCCTACGCGGCCGCCGAGGCGTTCGGCGACCGCCTCACGCTCTCCTACGCCGCCCGGCACCTCGGGTTCTTCGAGCAGGAGGCGGGCCGCACGGCGCAGGCCCGGGCCCGGCTGGAGGAGTCGGTGCGGTTGCGGGAGGAGATCGACTTCCGGGCGGGCGTCGCCGCCGGCAAGCTCGCACTCGCCGGACTGGCCGCCGAGGAGGGCGACCACGCCGCGGCGGCGCTGCTGCTGGACGAGGCGGACGCGGTCGCGGAGTCCTGCGGTGCGCACGGCGTGCGCCGCTGGATCGCGCATGCGCGGATCGAGCTGGCGTCCGCGAGCTGACGACAGGCCGGGCGCGGGCCGGGCGTGGGAGGAGGGGCGGAGGCGGGCGCGGGGCCGGCGGGCGGCATGATCTGATGATCATGACAGCCCGCCCCGCGCCCACCTCCGTACCCGCGCCTGCGCCCGCAGCCGCCCGTGCGGGCGGGCCCCGGTCGGCGGACGAGAGACGGGTAGGGGCCAGTGGCCAGGAGTTCGAGGGCCTCGAAGGCGACGAGGACGGCGAAGGGCGCGGAGGCGGCCGGCCGTGACGGTGCGCCGCGCTGCACGGTCACGGTCTGCCGGGGCTGCTGCTGCGGCACGCCCAAGATCCCCGGTCTCGACCACGCCGCCCAACTGACCGGGCTGCGCGCCTCGCTGGCCGGCGTGGCCACGGTCCGTCCGGTCGGCTGCCTGGACGCCTGCGACCATGCCAATGTGATCGTCATACAGCCCTCGGCGCAGGGGCGTCGGGCCGGCGGCCGTCCGGTCTGGCTCGGGCTGGTCAACGACCCGCAGGCGGCCCAGGACATCACCGACTGGGTCGCGGCCGGCGGGCCCGGCCTGGCCGAGACGCCCGAGATCCTCGATCTCTACACCTTCGCGCCCTCCCGCCGGATCCGGGAGTCGCTCGCCCGCGAGGCCGGCGACACCTGAGGGCCGGCGCTGTCGGCGGGCCGTGGCAGGATCGGTGCCATGGACATGAGTGCGGCGATCGAGACGGTACTGGCCGACCACGGAGTGGAACGCTCCGGTGAGGAGGGGGAGTCGGGCTGGCACCCGGCGGGTGAGGTGGTGGTGCGCGGCGGCGTCGCGATGAACGCGCTGGACGCACCGGAGATGATGTTCCTCGAGGCGCTCCCCGAGGGCCGGCACCAGGTCTACCTCAGCTACCGGGACGTGCCGCGCGAGCCGGGCGAGGACCGCGCCGCCCGCGAGGTCGACGCGGTCGCGCTGGTGGCGGCCGGGGCCGGCCCGCAGGCGGTCACCGAGGCCGAGTACCAGGACGAGGCGGACGACGTGAACTTCGTCGGTGAGCACCTCTCCGCGCTCTACTGCGACGCCGGCCGCTGGGCGATCGGGCGCGCGCTGCAGGAGGTGAGCGGGGTGGCGGACTACGCCGACCACGCGCTGGCCGAGCTGCGGGCCCAGGAGGCGTCCGGCGTGGCGCACCCGGTGCTCTCGGTGGTCTTCGACCCGGAGAGCGGGGCCAACGCCCTGATCTTCCCGACCTGTGCCGACGTCAGTTCGACCATCCTGGTCGGGCGGGACGAGGCCGGCGAGGGCGTCTGCGTCGTGTGGGCCGACTTCGACTGACGGGCTGTCCGCCGCCCGCCGCCCGCCGGTCAGACCGGCGCGTCCGTCGGCGGGCGGTGGTAGCGGCTGCCGTCCCGGGTGCGGGAGAGCCGGCCGCTCTCCACCAGGTAGCGGCGCAGTGCCGAGCAGTCGTCATGGACCGTGCGCAGCGCCTGGTTGACCTCGGGCTCGGTGTAGTCCCGCTCGGGCTCGAAGAGCGTCCGGGCCAGGTGGTCGAGGAGTTGGGCCCGGCGGGCCTCCTTGCGGGGGATCGCGGTGAGCCGGCCCTGGCGGAAGAGGGCGGCGACGCCGTGGGCGCCGGGGTCGGACATGGCGGGGTTCTCCTCGAAGCCGTGGACGTACACCGTCAGGCTGGCACGGCGGGCGGTGGCGGGGCACCTGGTTTTGCCCGTGGGCCCCGCGATGCCGGCCGCGATCGGCTTCAGCCCTGGGCGAGCCAGAGGTCCGGGCCGAAGACCTCGTAGTGGATGTCCGCGGCACCGAGCCCGGCGGCCAGCAGCTGGGTGCGGGCCGCGCGCAGGAAGGGCAGCGGGCCGCAGAGGTAGGCCACGGTGTCGGCGGGCAGGTCGAGGCCGGCCAGGTCGAGCCGGCCGGTCCGGTCGGCGGGCCAGTCGCCGGCCGGCTCCTCGTACCAGACGTGGGCGTCGGCGTCGGCCAGCTTGGCGGTCAGCAGGGCCAGGTCGTCGCGGAAGGCGTGGGTGGCCTGGCTCCGGTCGGCGTGCACCGAGACGACCCGGCGGGTGGAGCCGGTGCCCGCCAGGTGGCCGAGCATGCCGATCATCGGGGTGCAGCCGATGCCGGCCGAGGCGAGCAGCACCGGTCGAGTGTCCGCCGCGTCGAGGTGGACGTCGCCGGCGGGGGCGCTGATCCGCAGCAGGGTGCCGGGGAGCGCGTGGTCGTGCAGCCAGGCGGAGACCTCGCCGTTGGGCCCGCCGTCGAGGAGCCCGCTGCCGCTCCGCTCGCCGGCGACCCGCTTGACGCTGAAGCAGAGCGCCTCGTCGAGCTGTCCGGACAGGCTGTACTGGCGTATCTGCCGCGCGCCGTCGGGGAGTTCGACCTGGACCGAGACGTACTGGCCGGGGCGGTGGGCGGGCAGCGGGCGGTCGTCGGCGGGACGGGCCAGGAAGGTCACCACCTCGTCGGTCTCCTGCCGGCGCCCGACGATCCGGTAGCTGCCCCAGACGTCGCCGTCCGGGGTGCCGGCCTGCTGGTAGAGCCGGGCCTCGATGGCGATCAGCGCGTTGGCCATGAGCCAGTAGACCTCGTCCCAGGCGGCGGCCACCTCCGGGGTCACCGCCTCGCCGAGCACCTCGACGATGGCGGCGAACAGGTGCTCCTGGACGATCGGGTACTGCTCGGGCCGGATGCCGAGCGAGACGTGCTTGTGCGCGATCCGGGCGAGCATCGCGTCCGGTCGCACGTCGGGCCGCTCGACCAGCACGGTGGCGAAGGCGGCGATCGCGCCGGCCAGGGCCTGCTGCTGGCTGCCGTTCGCCTGGTTGCCGCGGTTGAAGAGGTCGCGCAGCAGGTCCGGGTGGGCGGCGAACAGCCTGCGGTAGAAGATCGGGGTGATCTCCCCGATCGCACCACCGACGGCGGGGAGGGTGGCGCGGACGGTCCGGACAGCCTGCTCGGAGAGCATTTCCGACTCCAAATGTGTAGATGAGATTCGTATTTGACGGCCTGAGTGAGCGCCTGCCGGGGCAGGCGCCGTGCGGGACCGGGCGGGGGTGGGAGGGCGGGGTCAGTCGGCCGGGCGCGAGCTCAGCGCGAGCAGCACCGGACCGGTGGGCGCGGCCACCAGATCCTCGATGCTGAGCGGGTCCAGGGCGGCGAAGAACGCCTCCTGGGCCGTCCGCAGGGCCCCGCGCAGGCGGCACGCCGCCCGCAGCGGGCAGGGCGGGTCGTCCTCGCAGCCGACCACGTCGCCCGCGCCCTCCAGGTCACGGACCAGCTGGCCCAGCGACCCGGTCCGGCCGGCCCGGGTGAGGGTGAGCCCGCCGCCGTTGCCGCGGCGCGCCTCCACCACCCCCAGGTGCTGCAGCCGGCTGACCACCTTCGCCGCGTGCGTGTACGGCACGTCGACGGCGGTGGCCACCTCGCGGGTGGTGGGGGTCTGGCCCTCCAGGACCGCCAGTCGCATGGCGATGCGGAGGGCGATGTCCGTTCCCTTGGTCAGTCGCACGGCTTGACTCTAGCAATTGGTATCTCAAAATCCAATTAACACCGAGCCCCCTCCCCGGCCTGTCCCCGCCCGTCCGGCCGCGAGCGGATGCCGCCCGGGCCGTGGCCTGCGAGCGTGGCGGCAGGGCCTGCCGACCGGCGGGGCGGCGGGGCGGGTGGCGGACGGAAGGAGCACGCGATGGCGCAGACGCAGGGCGGCTGGACGATGCCGGAGGCGACCGGGCCGGTGGAGTGGCTGCCGACCCTGGACATCCCGGAGCCGGGCCGGCAGCGCCGGTGGACCGTGCTGCTGCGGTGGCTGCTGCTGGTCCCGCAGTTCATCGTGCTCTGGGTGCTCGCCGTGGTGGCCTTCTTCGTGGTGATCGCCGGCTGGTTCGCCGCGCTCTTCACCGCCCGGCTGCCCGACTCGATCGCGCGCTACCTGACCGGCTACCTCGGGTACGAGACCCGGGTGATGGCCAGCCAGTCGCTGCTGATGGACCGCTACCCGCCGTTCGCGCTCCGCCCGCCGGCCGACTACCCGGTGCAGCTGGAGGTGCGGCCCGGGGAGCTCAACCGGCTCGCGGTGTTCTTCCGGCTGATCCTGATGATCCCCGCGGCGATCATCAGCGGGCTGGCCTGGTCGGGGTGGCTGGTGCTGGCCTTCTTCCTCTGGGTGGTGGTGCTGGTCCTGGGGCGGATGCCCCGGCCGGTCTTCGAGGCGACCGCCGCCACGCTGCGCTACCGGATGCGGTTCACGGCGTACGCGCTGATGCTGACCGCCGCCTACCCCAAGCGCCTGTTCGGCGAGGAGGAGTCGGCGCTGGCGGCCGACGCGCGCTCGGCGACCCGCCCGCTGGTGCTGGGCACGCCGGGCAGGGTGCTGCTGGTGGCGTTCCTGGTGCTGGGGCTGGCGAGCAACGCGGTGTCCGAGGCGACCGCCAACTGGAACGACGACACCAACGACAACCCGGCGGTCAGCACGGCGCCGGCGCCGATCCGTTAGGGTCCGGCCGGTCCCGTCCGGCCTCCACCGGCCCGGCCCGGCCCTGTCCGGCCCTGTCCGGCCTCATCCGGCCCGGCCGCCGCGACGGGATCGCCGCGGGCGGCCGGGCCGGCCCGCTGCCGGGCGCTCGGCGTGAGGCGTGAGGCATCGGGCGTGAGGTGTCAGGCGTTCAGCGCCGACCAGAGCCAGGCGCCGCCCACCCGGACGTACAGGCGCCTGGCCACCACGTCGACCGCCATCGTGCCGTCCAGCGGGGCGTGGCTGAACGAGGCGTCGGTGACCGGCCCGCTCACCAGGCGCAGCGGGGGATTGGCCTGGTGGTGGGTGGGCAGGGTGCCGCCGTTCTGGGTGCCGCTGCTGCCGTAGCAGTTCTCCACCCGGAAGTCGCCGGTGCTGGAGCTCTCGTAGTACACGTGGCTGCCGTTGGGCTTGGTGAGGTAGTGCCCGGTCACGTTGCGCAGCACGGCCGTCGAGCCGCCGCCGGAGTACAGGTCGACCCCGGAGTTCACGGTCGCCACCGCGCCGTTGGCGATCAGCACGTTCTCCAGGGCGCTGTTGTTCGCCGCCCAGGCGATGATGTTCTGGGCGGTGCTGTAGCCGGGGGCGAAGTTGCCCGCGTAGCAGTAGATGTTCGTCGCGTAGACGTGGGTGCAGGAGGCGTCGGCCTTCAGGTGCGGGCCGCCCTGGATCCGCGAGGTCTCGAACTTGCAGTCCGTCAGGTAGATCCCGTTGGGGCTGTTGGTCGCGGCGGTCCCCTGGGTGATCCAGAGCGCGCCGGTGCCGAAGTTCTCCAGCCGGCAGCCGACGAAGTGCACCTGGTTGACGTTGTCCGGGCTGTAGCCGTAGCCGCTGGTGGCCGAGGAGTTGCGCAGCCAGATGTTGGGCTGGGTGGTGCTGCCCGGCGTGCCGGTGCACGACTCGATCACCAGGTTGTAGAACCGCGAGTCCCAGAACTCCACCGCGTCGACGCACAGGTCGTTGTTGCTCGACATGTAGACGTCGCGGAAGTAGGAGTTGTTGTTGTAGTACAGCTCGACGAGCAGGCCGGTCTTGTTGTTGCCGTTGAACCCGAGGTTCTCCACCGAGCAGTAGCTCAGGCGGGTGGCGCCGCTCAGGTCGGACTGCGGCCCGGACATCCGCAGCAGGATCCCGTTGCCGCCCTTGAGCAGGGTGGCGGCCCGGCTGCTCGCGCCGACCAGCCGGACACCGCGGGCGGTGACGGCCAGGGCCGGGTTGCCGCTGCTCGGGGTGACCAGGTACGTCCCCTCGGGCAGGTAGACGGTGCCGCCGCCGGCCGCGCCGGCCGCGGTGATCGCACTCTGCACGGCCGCGGTGTCGTCGGTGGCGCCGTCGCCGACCGCGCCGTAGGCCTTCACGTCGAACCAGTCCAGCGAGCCGGCGGTCGCGGCCTGCGCCGGGGCGGCCGCGGCAGCGGCCGGGTCGGCGGCCTGCCCCGCGGCGGTGGCGGCGGGGGTGGCCGCGCCGCCGAGCAGCGCGGCGGCGGTGCCGGCCAGGAAGGCCCGGCGCCGCGTGCTGTTCGCTGAATCCCCCGATGTGTTCACTCTGCGATCCTCTCGGCCTCTGCGGTGCGCACGGCCGGCGGTCCCGGCCGTCACGACAAGATCGCAGCGGGGCTGAGGGGCAGTCAAATCTCCTGCTCCCGCGCCGAGCCCGGGGTCGCCGGGGACGGGGTCAGCCGAGGAAACCGCGCAGCAGGGCGGCCGTGGCCTCCAGGTGCTCCTCGGTGGAGCGGCGGGCGCCGGGAACGTCGCCGGCCAGGATCGCCTCGGCCATCGCCCGGTGCTGGTGCGAGGCGTGCTCGATGTTGCGCTCCAGCATCGGGATGGCGTTGAGCAGGTCGTTCAGGCGCATCCGGCTCTCGGCGATCTGGGCGGCCAGCGAGTGCGAGCCGGTGAGCTCGGCGATCGCCAGGTGGAAGCGCGAGTCCAGGCTCCGGTAGTCGTCGGAGCAGGCGCCCTCGAGGTCGCCGAGCCGCTGCTGGAGGTAGGCGCGCTGGTCGGGGCTCAGCTCGCGCCGGGCGGCGAGCTCGGAGGCGCCGGTCTCCAGGACCAGCCGGTAGGTCAGCGCGTCCTCCAGTTCGGCGCCCATGTCCTGCACCGCCCGCCGGAGTTCACCCAGATCGGGCGGCGGCAGCCGGTAGGTGACGAAGGTGCCGCCGTAGCGGCCGCGCCGGGACTCCACGCAGCCGGCCTCCTGGAGCGAGCGGATCGCCTCGCGCAGGGTCTCGCGGCTCACGTGCAGCCGGGCGGCGAGTTCGCGCTCGGCCGGCAGACGGTCGCCGTAGCCGAAGACGCCGAGCTTCACCGCCTCCAGGATCCGCTCCACGGTCTCCTCGAAGGCGTTGCCGGTCCGCACGGGGCGGAAGATCGCGCCGCCCTGCCAGTCCATCCGCGGGTCGCGGTCGCTTTCGAGGTCCACGGGGGAATCGTACCGAGGTGCGAGCGGCCGTGGGCCGATTCCGGGCCGCCGGACCTGCGGGGAGCCGGTGGACCGCCTCGGCGGGCCCGCCGGGAGCGCGGGTCGGTGACGATTCGGCGGACCGCCCGTGCGCCCCTTGACGTGGGGAGCGCGCAGGGTGAAACATGCGCCTTACGTCAATGGTCTGGTTCCGGGCCATTGATTGCCGCAGCTGACGACGACGACGCTGTGGGCGCACGTTTCGGATCCCCCACCGAACCCCCAAGGGGTGCGCATGTCTCCCGAGCACTCACCTGTCCCCTCCTCCGCGGCGCCAGGCGCCGCAGTAGCGCCCGACGCACCCGAGGTAGCCCTGTCCGCCGACGAACAGCGGCTGCGCGAGCTCGGTTACACCCAGGAGCTGGCCCGCTCGCTGTCGAGTTTCTCCAACTTCGCGGTCTCCTTCTCCATCGTCTCCATCCTCTCCGGCTGCCTGACCCTCTACGGCTTCGGCATGGCGACCGGTGGCCCGGCCCTGATCACCTGGGGCTGGCCGCTGGTGGGTCTGATGACGCTCTGCGTGGGCCTGGCGATGGCCGAGATCTGCTCCGCGTTCCCGACCGCCGGCGGCCTCTACTACTGGGCGGCCAAGCTGGCCCCCTCGCACGGGCCGGCCTGGAGCTGGTTCACCGGCTGGTTCAACTTCCTGGGCCAGGTCGCGGTCACCGCGGGCGTCGACTACGGCGCCGCGAGCTTCACCAACGCCCTGCTGGAACTGCAGTTCGGCTTCGCGGCCACCCCGCAGCACACCGTGGAGATCTTCGCGGTCATCCTGATCCTGCACGGCCTGCTGAACAGCTTCGGCGTGCGCCTGGTGGCGCTGTTCAACAACGTCAGCGTCTGGTGGCACCTGGTCGGCGTGGTGGTCATCGTCGGCGCGCTGGCCATCGTTCCCGCGCACCACGCCTCGCCGTCCTTCGTGCTGGGGCACTTCGTCAACGAGACCGGGTTCCACAGCCCGTTCTACGTCAGCCTGTTGGGCCTGCTGCTCGCCCAGTACACGCTGACCGGCTACGACGCCTCCGCGCACATGACCGAGGAGACCCAGGACGCGGCCCGCTCGGGCCCGCGCGGCATCGTCAACTCGATCCTGGTCTCGCTGGTGGCCGGCTGGATCCTGCTGCTGGGCCTGACCTTCGCGATCCAGAACTACGACGGCGAGCTCTCCAGCGCCACCGGCGTGCCGCCGGCGCAGATCTTCCTGGACGCGGTCGGGGCCACCGGCGCCAAGCTGCTGCTGCTGATCGTGATCGGCGCCCAGTTCTTCTGTGGGATGGCCTCGGTGACCGCCAACTCCCGGATGATCTATGCTTTCTCGCGGGACGGCGCACTGCCCGGCTCGCGGATCTGGCACCGGATCGACGCGCGCACCCAGACGCCGACCAACGCGATCTGGCTGGCCACCGGCGGCGCCTTCCTGCTGGGCCTGCCCGCCCTGTGGAACACCACCGCGTACGCCGCCGTCACCTCGGTCTCGGTGATCGGCCTCTACCTCGCCTATGTGATACCGGTCTACCTGAGGCTCCGTCAGGGCGATGAATTCCAGCGCGGGCCTTGGAACTTGGGCCGCTGGAGCCGTCCGGTCGGGATCGTCGCGGTGGGCTGGACGGCGCTGATCACGGTGCTCTTCATGCTCCCCACGGTCAGTCCGATCACGGCGAAGAGCTTCAACTACACTTCGGTCGCCGTGGCAGTGGTGCTCGGCTTCGCGGGGCTGTGGTGGCTGGTGTCCGCCCGCCGCTGGTTCACCGGTCCCCGGATCAACAACGAGGACTCGATCGTGCCCGTCGGCGAAGACCTCTGACGGAGCGTCGGGTCCGGCTGTCACGCTCCCCGCACCACCCGCTCCCCGCACCACCCGCTCGTGCATCACCCCGCTCGTGTACCACCGCTCGTGTTCCACCAGCTCATGTACCGCCCCGACCGAAGAGGAGAACCAATGAGCAGCGCCCGGCTGACCCTGGATCAGCTCCGCGCACGCGTCGCCGACGGCAGCGTCGACACAGTGGTGCTTGCGATGACCGACATGCAGGGCCGCCTGCAGGGCAAGCGGCTGGCCGCCGACTACTTCCTCAGCGACGTGGTCGACCACGCCGCCGAGGGCTGCGGCTACCTGCTGGCCGTGGACATCGACATGAACACCGTCGACGGCTACGAGAACTCCTCCTGGGAGACCGGCTACGGCGACTTCGTCATGGTTCCCGACCTGGCCACGCTGCGGATGATCCCCTGGCACCCCGGGACCGCCATGGTGCAGTGCGACATCACCCAGCACGACGGCAGCCCGATCAGCGTCTCGCCCCGGCAGATCCTGCGCCGCCAGCTGGACCGGCTCGCCGCCCGCGGCTGGCAGGCCTACGTCGGCACCGAGCTCGAGTTCATCGTCTTCAAGGACAGCTACGAGGCCGCCTGGGACAAGGACTACGCCAAGCTCACCCCGGTCAACCAGTACAACGTGGACTACTCGCTGCTGGGCACCGCCCGGATCGAGCCGCTGCTGCGCCGGCTGCGCAACGAGATGGCCGGCGCCGGCCTGACGGTGGAGTCCGCCAAGGGCGAGTGCAACCTGGGCCAGCACGAGATCGCCTTCAAGTACGACACCGCGCTGACCGCCTGCGACGACCACTCGGTCTACAAGACCGGCGCCAAGGAGATCGCCTCGCAGGAGAACGTCAGCCTGACGTTCATGGCCAAGTACAACGAGCGCGAGGGCAACTCCTGCCACATCCACCTGAGCCTGCGCGACGCGGCGGGCGCCCCGGTGATGGCGGGCGAGGGCCCCGGCGGCTTCTCCAAGGTGATGGAGCACTTCCTGGCCGGCCAGCTGGCCTGCCTGGCCGACTTCGCCCTGCTGCTCGCGCCGACCGTCAACTCCTACAAGCGGTACGTGCCGGGCAGCTTCGCGCCCACCGCGATCGCCTGGGGACGCGACAACCGCACCTGCGCGCTGCGGGTGGTCGGCCACGGCCACTCGCTGCGCTTCGAGAACCGGGTCCCCGGCGGTGACGTCAACCCGTACCTGGCGGTGGCCGCGCTGATCGCCGCCGGACTGCACGGCGTCGAGCAGGAGCTGGAGCTGGAGCCGGAGTTCACCGGCAACGCCTACGCCTCCGACGCGCCGCGGGTGCCCGCCACGCTGCGCGACGCGGTCGAGCTCTTCGAGCGCAGCGAGGTCGCCGCCGAGGCCTTCGGCAAGGACGTGGTGCGCCACTACACGCACGCCGGCCGGACCGAACTGACCGCCTTCGAGGCCGCCGTGACCGACTGGGAGCGCCGCCGCGGGTTCGAGCGGCTGTGAGCGGCGCGCCGCTGGTGGGGATCACCAGCTACCTGGAGCACGCCGCCTGGGGTGTCTGGAACCAGCCGGCGGCGCTCGTCCCGCAGTCGTACGTGCACGCGATCACGGCGGCCGGTGGCATCCCGGTGCTGCTGCCGCCGCAGCCGCCGGGGTCCCAGGACGGACGGACCGGTGCCGCCGAGGCGCTGCTGGCCCGGCTGGACGCGCTGGTGCTCTCCGGTGGACCGGACGTCAACCCCGAGCGCTACCGGGCCCAGCCGCACCCGCAGACCAGCGCGCCGCACGAGGAGCGCGACGCCTGGGAGTTCGCGCTGGCCCGGGTGGCGCTGGCCGGGCGGCTGCCGGTGCTCGGCATATGCCGGGGACTGCAACTGCTCAACGTGGCGCTCGGCGGCGACCTGGTCCAGCACCTGCCGGACCGGATCGGCGACCAGAGCCACCAGATCTCGCCCGGCACCTTCCACCGCCGCACCGTGACGGTGGAGCCCGGCAGCCGGCTCGGCGCGATCGTCGGGGCGACGACCGAGGCGCACTGCTACCACCATCAGGCGGTGGACCGGCTCGGCGCGGGCCTGGTCCCGGTGGCGCACAGCGCCGACGGGACGGTGGAGGCGCTCGAGTTGCCCGGGGCGCGGTTCGTGCTCGGGGTGCAGTGGCACCCGGAGGTGGACCCGGGCGACCCGCGGGTCTTCCAGGCCCTCGTCAACTCCGCCTGATCCCATAATCTCTGACCAGACGTCAACTCCCTTACCTAGGAGAACGCAGCGTGAGCAGTCCCGGACCCGAGCTCTACGAGGTGGTCAACCCCGCCACCGAAGAGGTGATCGAGACGGTGGCGATGGCCTCGGAGGCCGAGACCGACGCCGCCATCGCCCGTGCCAAGGCCGCGTTCGAGAGCTGGCGCCGGGTCAGCCCCGCCGACCGGGCCCGGCTGCTGCGGGCCTTCGCCGCCGCGGTGGACGCCGACCGCGAGCACCTCGCCCAGCTGGAGATCGCCAACGCCGGCCACACCGTGGGCAACGCCCGCTGGGAGGCGGGCAACGCCCGTGACGTGCTGGAGTACTACTCCGCCGCCCCCGAGCGGCTCTTCGGCCGGCAGATCCCGGTGGCCGGCGGCATCGACCTCACCTTCCAGGAACCGCTGGGCGTGGTCGGCGTCATCGTGCCGTGGAACTTCCCGCTGCCGATCGCGGCCTGGGGCCTGGCCCCGGCGCTCGCGGCCGGCAACACGGTGGTCCTCAAGCCCGCCGAGCTCACCCCGCTGACCGCGCTGCGGCTGGCCGAGCTGGCGCTGGCGGCCGGGATCCCCGAGGGCGTGCTGCAGGTGCTGCCCGGCTACGGCCCGGTGGTGGGGCGGCGCTTCGTCACCCACCCGGACGTGCGCAAGGTGGTCTTCACCGGCTCCACCCGGGTCGGCAAGGAGATCGCGGCGGGCTGCGCCGAGCAGGTCAAGCCGGTCACCCTGGAGCTCGGCGGCAAGAGCGCCAACATCGTCTTCGCCGACGCGGACCTCGCCCGGGCGGCCGCCACCGCGCCCTACGCGGTCTTCGACAACGCCGGCCAGGACTGCTGCGCCCGCTCGCGGATCCTGGTCCAGGAGAGCGTGCTGGAGGAGTTCCTGGCGCTGCTGGAGCCGGCCGTGCTCGGCGTGAAGGTCGGCGACCCGCGCGACGAGCAGACCGAGATGGGTCCGCTGATCTCGGCCGCGCACCGCGCGCGGGTGGCGTCCTACCTGGACGACGACGTGTCGATCCGCCTGCAGGGCAAGGCCCCCGAGGGCAAGGGCTTCTGGTTCCCGCCGACCGTGCTCTGCCCGGTCGACCAGGACTCCCGGGTCTTCACCGAGGAGGTCTTCGGCCCGGTGGTCGCGGTCGTGCCCTTCCGCGACGAGCAGGACGCCCTGCGGATCGCCAACGCGACCGAGTACGGCCTGTCCGGCTCGATCTGGACCCGCGACCTGGGCCGCGGGCTGCGGATGGCGCGCGGCGTGGAGGCCGGCAACCTCTCCGTCAACTCGCACTCCTCGGTGCGCTACACGACCCCGTTCGGCGGGTTCAAGCAGTCCGGTCTGGGCCGCGAGCTCGGCCCGGACGCCCTCAACGCCTTCACCGAAACCAAGAACGTCTTCATCTCCACGGAGGAGTAACACCATGACCAACCGCCTCGACGGCCGGGTGGCCGTCATCACCGGCGCGGGCAGCGGCATCGGCCTGGCCACCGCGCGTCGATTCGCCTCCGAGGGTGCCAAGGTCGTCTGCGTGGACCTCGACGAGGCCTCGGGCAAGGCCGCGGCCGACGAGGTCGGCGGCCTGTTCATCAAGGCCGACGTCACCAACGAGGACGCCGTGCGCGAGATGTACCAGACGGCCGTGGACACCTACGGCAGCGTGGACATCGCCTTCAACAACGCCGGCATCTCGCCGCCCGACGACGACTCGATCCTGACCACCGGCCTGGAGGCCTGGAAGCGGGTCCAGGACGTCAACCTGACCAGTGTCTACCTCTGCTGCAAGTACGCGATCCCGCACATGCAGCGCCAGGGCAAGGGCTCCATCATCAACACCGCCTCGTTCGTCGCGGTGATGGGTGCGGCCACCTCGCAGATCTCCTACAGCGCCTCCAAGGGCGGCGTGCTGGCGATGTCGCGCGAGCTGGGCGTGCAGTTCGCCCGCGAGGGCATCCGGGTCAACGCGCTCTGCCCGGGGCCGGTGAACACCCCGCTGCTGCAGGAGCTGTTCGCCAAGGACCCGGAGCGCGCCGCGCGCCGCCTGGTGCACATCCCGCTGGGCCGGTTCGCCGAGCCGACCGAGATCGCGGCCGCGGTCGCCTTCCTGGCCAGCGACGACTCCTCGTTCATGACCGCCAACACCTTCCTGGTCGACGGCGGCATCTCCGGCGCGTACGTGACCCCCGAGTAGGCCTCGGCCCGGTACCACGCACGACCGGCGGCGACCCGCGGGAAGAGCGCCTGCTGGTTGACCTCGCCGATGG
>NZ_BAAALF010000167.1:18386-18849 GCF_039528135.1 Kitasatospora nipponensis
CGCCCGCGGGGGGGCGGCCGGGGCGCCCCCTGCCCCGGGCCCCCCGCGCTGCGTGCGGGGGCGTGCGGGGAGCGGCCGGCGCGGTGGCGGGCGGGCGGGTCGGGTGGGCGGCCGGGTGGGGGCAGGCTTGCGCGGGCCGGGGCGGTCGGCGTTGACTAGCGCTGGTAGTTAAAGTCGCCCCTCGCTCTGGAGCCGCCCGGGACGACGCCACCGCGAGGAGAGGACCCAGCTCGTGCAGCAGCATGCGGACCAGTACATCGGCGGCGCCTGGCGGCCCACCCTGGGCGGCGGCGGCCTGGAGGTGGTCGACCCGGCCACCGAGCAGGTGCTCGCCACCGTCGCCGCCGGTACCGCCGAGGACGTGGACGCCGCGGTGCGGGCCGCCCGCGGGGCCGCGCGGGCCTGGGGCGCCACCGGCCGCGCCGAGCGCCTCGCGCCGCTGACCCGGCTGCTGGGCGGGCGG
>NZ_BAAALF010000168.1:0-18794 GCF_039528135.1 Kitasatospora nipponensis
TCCTGCGCGGAGAGCCCGGTGACGTGCGAGGCCGACGCGGAGCCGCCCGCCGGCAGCAGGGCGCCCAGGGCCCCGCCCACGACGGCGACCGCCGCCACCGCTGCGACCATCGCCGCCGTCCGGCGCGACCGCCGGTCGGCCCGCGCACGGCGTCGGCCGTGCCCCCGGCCGTGCCGCGAGCCGGCCGAGGCCGCGAGCGAGCCGGCCAGCGCGGCCAGCGCGGCCGGCGCGTCGAACACCACGGTCTCGAACTCACTGCTCATGGATCCGCCTTCGGTCCCCTGCCGGCGCGTCGGTCCGCGTCGGTCCCCCAGGAGACCGCCAGGGCGGCGACCGATAACGGAAACCGTAGTCACCGGATCCCGGACAGCGGCGCAGGCGCCGGGGCGAAAGTGACCGCCCCTCGGCGCGAAGTTCACCGAGCCGCCGCCTGCCGCTCACCGGACTCGGCGCGGACCACCCTCGGGCTCTCCTACGGTACGGGCCAAGGCGCGAGGCGCCGGCGCCGTCCCCGCGCCGGTCCCTCCCGAACCGTGTCCCACGACTCCCCCCAGCCCCTCGCTGCCCTCCCCTGCCCTTTTTCCCCTCCCTCCCCTCGCCGAGCGGAACGATCCATGCGGGTTCTCCAGTCCCCCTCCCCCGACCACACCAGCACCCCCAGCAGCACCGGCACCCCCAGCACCGACACCGCGACCCGCCCACTGCGCGCCCTCGTGATCACCGGCAGTGTCGGCGCCGGCCACAACGGCGCCGCCCGCGAGCTGGTCGAGCGGCTGAGCGCCCGCGGCGTCGAGGCCACCTACCGCGACTACCTGGACGCCCTCCCCCGGCGCTACCAGCGACTGCTGCGGGACGGCTACGCGTTCAGCGCCGGACGGGCCCCGCGCGTGTTCGACTGGCTCTTCCGCAACGAGGAGCGCGACTCGGTGGTGCGCTCGCTCACCCTGTACCTGTGCCGGCTCGCCTCCCGCGAGTTGGCCCGGTGGACCGGTGGCGAGCGGTACGACGTCGTGGTCACCACCTTCCCGTTCGCGGCCCAGAGCCTGGGCATGCTCAAGGAGAGCGGCGCCCTGACCGCGCCCGTGGTCTGCTACCTCACGGACCCAGCGCCGCACCGGCTCTGGGTGCACCCCCTGGTCGACGTCCACCTGACGGTCACGCAGGCGACGGCCACCGAGGGCAGCGCGCGCTACCGGGTGCCGATGTCCGCGGCCGGGCCGCTGGCACCCGCCGCCTTCGCCGCGCCGGTCGACCCGGCCGCCCGCCGGGCGCTGCGGGCCGAGCTCGGGGTGCCGGCGGACCAGCGGATGGCGCTGCTGACGACGGGGTCGATGGGGCTCGGCGACGTGCTGGCCGGAGTCCGCGCGCTCCGGACGGTGCCGGGCACCGTGCCCGTCGTGCTCTGCGGCCGCAACGAACAACTGCGGCGCCGGATCAGCGCGTTGTCCGGCGTGGTGGCACTGGGCTGGCGCACCGACGTGCCGGCGCTGATGGCCGCCGCCGACGTGCTGGTCCACAACGCGGGCGGTCTCTCGCTGACCGAGGCGATGGTCGCGGGCCTGCCGGCGGTCAGCTACGAGGTGCTCTCCGGGCACGGCCGCGCGAACGCCGCAACGCTGGCCGCGGCCGGGCTGGCCCCCTGGCCGCGCGACCCGGCGCGGCTGGCCCAGGCCATCGCCCGCCAGGCGGCCCGCGGCCGGGTCCACCTGCCGCCGCTGCCCGAGCACCGGCAGGCGGCCGCCGTGGTGACCGAACTGGCCCTCCGCCGGCGCGAGGAGCTCCGGACGGCAGCCGGCCACCCGCCGCGGCCCGCGCGACGCGAGCGCCCGACGGTGATCGCCGAACCGGCCGCCAACTCCGCCCGGATCTCCTGACCCGGCCGCCCCGCGGGAACCACCGCCGGGCGGCCGGCGTCTCGAGGGACACCACGTCCGTCCGCCGAGGGAGACCCCCGCTGAAGCCCCTGCTCCTCCTCGACGTCGACGGGGTGCTCAACCCCCTCGACCCGCACCCGGCAACGGAGTTCGAGGCCCACGACCTGCTGGGCTTCCGGGTCCTGCTCTCCCGGCGGCACGGCGACTGGCTGCGCGAGCTGGCCGGACCGTACGAACTCTGCTGGGCCACCACCTGGGAGGAGGACGCCAACACCCACCTCGCCCCGCTGCTCGGCCTGCCGCCCCTGCCGGTGGTCCGCTTCCGCGGGTACCGACGGCAGCCGGGCGACCCGCGGGTGCGGCTGATGGAACTGCTCTCGGGGGCCAAGTGGGCGCCGCTGCTGCGCTATGCGGACGGTCGCCCGTTCGCCTGGATCGACGACGTCATCCCGCCCCGGCTGGTCCGCAACTCCCTGGTCCGCAGCGACCGGCTCCTGCTGCCCGTCGACAGCCACCAGGGCCTCGAACGCCACCACGTCGACCGCCTCCTGGCCCGACCCCCACGCCCCAGCCGCTGGCACCGGGCCCGCCCCGGCCACCGGGAGTCCGACCCGACCGAGGTCAACCCCGCGCGAGATCCAGGTCGTTGACGGTGACGCGGACCGCCTCTTGGGTCGCCCCCGGGGGCAGCCGCAGGGCGATGGCGGCGTCGTACTCCGGGGGCACGGCCACCGCCCGCAGCGCCCAGCCGAGCGGTCCCACCGCGCCGGCCGCCGCCCCCGGAGCCCCCGCCGCGGACGCCTCGTCCACCGCCTCCGGCGTCGGATAGCCCGGCCCCAGGCCCACGTAGTCGAGGTCCAGGCCGGCTCCCAGGCCCATGCCGGTCCCCTTCAGGTAGGCCTCCTTGCGGACCCAGCAGCGCAGCGCGGCCGCCGTCCAGCGCTCCGGCGCCAGCCGTGCGACCTCCGCGAGTTCGGCCCGCTCGGCGGGGTGGAACTGCCCCGCCACGTCCGCACCGGCCTGCTTCTCGAAGGCGGCGCGGCGCTCGACGTCCGCCCCGATCGGATGGCGGGCCAGGGCGATGACGGCCAGGCCGTCCGCGTGCGAGAGTGAGAACTCCAGCGGGTGGGCGCTCGCCACCTCCGGTCGGCCGTGCAACTGGCCGCAGCCGGGGCAGGCCGCCCGGCGGAAGGGCAGCGCGTCGGCCGGCAGGCCCAGCCGCTGCCCGAGCAGGCGGCGCAGCGCCACGTGCGCGACCTGGTAGAGCGCGCGGTCCTCGGCCCGGTGGAAGCGATCGGCCCGCTGGATCTCGGCCTCGTCCAGGACGGACCGCGCCTCCTGGGCCGCGACGACGTTGCCGGGCGTCACGGCGACCCGCCAGACCTCGACCTCGACCACTTCCGGCGATCCGCCCCCGGCCGCACTGCCCCACGATTCCACCGCTGCCGACTCGGCCATCCCCGCCCTGCTTCCCCTGGGTGTCGTCCGCTGTTCGCCCGCCCCGGTCGTGCGCGCAGCAACGCCGGCTCGGACGCTCCCACCCTAGGGCCTGTCCGCGGCCGCCCGGTCAGCCGAGGGCCACCCACAGGGCCCCGAACAGCCAGCCGGCGTACCCGACGGTCAGGCCTGCCGCCATCGGCACCTGGAGAGGCAGCGCCAGGTCGACGCAGGCCCGGACAAAGCGGTACCGCCGGCTGGGCGTGGCCAGCCCCAGCCGGTGCGCGGCGTGCCGGGAGATCCGCACCCGCCCACCGTCCGCTGCGGCGTCGGCCGCCCCGAAACGGGCGGCGAGGTCCGCGACGAGCCGGCGGTCGTCGCTCAGCAGGTGAACCCCGTGGCGGTCGGTGAGCCAGAGTTCGTCGTCCCAACCGGGCCTTCCCGGACTCCGATAGCGGCGGATCCGCGCCAGCGCGGTGAGGTCGACGGTTCGGACGCCGGTCGCGGTCCGCGCGCTCACCAACTGCCCGTCGGGGCCGTGCCGCACGATCCGCGAACCGCTGTGCAGCAACGGCATCTCCAAGGCCACCAGCAGCGCGACACCGCCGGCGATCGCCGGCGCGCCGGAGCGGAGGACCCCACACCGTTCCAGCACCACGGGAACCGCTACCCCGGCTCCCACCAGCAGCGCCAGCAGCCGGTGCAGCCACCGGACGCGCCGCACGCTCAGCTCCGGGGGCACCCCGGTCGGCCCCGCCTTCACCAACAGCTTCGCCTCGCGCCGGTCCACCTGCGGCACCTGCGGCGCCGCACGGCGACCGGGCTGCGGCCGCCTTCTGCGCTGCGCCCGACTCGTCATGACCGCCCCCTGCCGACTCCGGGGGTCATGACCTGCCGGCCACGCCCCCACCGCCCTGGCCCCCGTGGCCGCGACGTCGACGATCATGATGCTCCCCCACCCGGGGCTCCGGACAGGGGGTCTCCGCCACGGCACGGGCGAGCGGCCGACCGGGCGTCAGATGCCGCTGATCGTGGTCCCCATGATCCGGACCTCGCCGTCCACGCGCGCCGCCAGGGCCGCTCGCAGGCGCGGCTCCCGGGCGGGTCCGAGCAGCCGGTAGGCCTCCTCGGGGGCCGCCCAGCGGTACTCCTCGATCTCGCTCTCCTGCAGGGCGATCGGGGTGTCGGCCGCGATGGTGCCGGCGTCGAAGATGAAGTGCACGGCGGGGTGGTCGAGTTGCTCCGAGGGGTGGGTCCAGGAGACCACCAGCAGCCGGCCGGGCTCCATGACCAGGCCGGTCTCCTCCAGCAGCTCGCGCCGGGCGCACTCGCGGGCGTCCTCGCCGAGGTCGACGGTGCCACCGGCGAACTGCCAGCCGGGGCGGTAGTTGGGCTTGAGCACCAGGACGCGGCCGGCCTCGTCCGTCAGCAGGTTGCCGGCGGCGGTGTACGAGCGGGGCAGCGAGGCCAGCCAGCGGTCACGCGGCAACAGGTCCGCCCGCTCGCCCTCCTGACCCTGCTCGCCCTCCCGGGCCCGGTCGGCTGCCTCGCCCTGTTCCTGGCCCATGGTCGACTCCTGCACGTGAGGGGTGGTCGGCTTCCCGGGAATTCAACCACGGCGCGGGGAGCCCGGGGCGGCCCCGGCCGGGCCGACCTGCGAGAGTGTCCGCCATGACGGACCAGACCCCGGCGACCGAGCTGGTCGCACCGACCCCGCCGCTCTGCGCGGACCGCGTCGAACTGCCCACGCTGGCAGCCGGCCTGCGCGCCTTCGTGCCCGCCGCCCCGGCGGACACCGCAACCAGCACCGCGGCGACCACCGAGGGACCGGTCGCGGGCGACGGCGTGGCGGTGCTGCTGCTCGACCGTCCCGAGCGCCGCAACGCCGTCACGCTCGCGATGTGGCGCGCGCTGCCGGCGGTCCTGGCCGAGCTGGCGGCGCACGCGGGGGTGCGCGCCCTGCTGGTGACCGGCGCGGCGGGCACCTTCAGCGCGGGCGCCGACATCGCCGAACTCGCCGACGTCTACGGCGACTCGGAGCGCGCGGACGCCTACCACGCGCAGAACGTCGAGGCGGAGCAGGCCCTGGCGCACTTCCCGCACCCGACCGTCGCCGTGGTGCACGGGTCCTGCGTGGGCGGCGGGTGCCAGCTGGCGGCCGCCTGCGACCTGCGGTTCGGCGCCGAGGACGCCCGGCTCGGGATCACGCCCGCCAAGCTCGGTGTGGTCTACCCGGCGGTACCGACCACCCGGCTGGCCGAGCTGGTGGGCCCGGCCCGGGCCAAGTACCTGCTCTTCTCCGGCGAGTTGGTGGACGCCCGGCGGGCCGAGCTGTTCGGCCTGCTGGACGAGGTGCACCCGGCGGATCGGCTGGACGTCCGGGCGCTGGAGTTCGCCCGGCTGCTGGCCCGGCGCTCGCCGCAGACCATCGGCGCGGCCAAGGCGGCGCTGGCGGCCGCCGACCTGCCGGCCGCCCGGGCCGCGCTCGCCCCGTGGGAGCGGCGCTCCCGGCAGGCCCCGGACGTCAGGGAGGGGCTGGCCGCCTTCCTGGAGCGCCGCGAGCCCCGCTTCTGAGCGCGCCACCCAGGGCGCACCGCCCCGGCCGGCCCCGCCCGGCCGGACGGAGTAACGCGGGGCGTGCGCCCGGCCGGGCTCTGGTGTGATGCCCTCAGGAGCAGTCCCACCCGAGTGAGGAGTTCGCGATGGCAGAGATCGGCGACACCCTGCACATCCACAGCCGCGCGGTCGGCATCAAGGACCGCGTCGGCGAGATCGTCGAGGTGCACGGTACGGACGGCGGGCCGCCCTACCTGGTGAAGTTCGAGGACGGCACGCAGAGCCTGGTCTTCCCGGGCCCGGACGGGATGGTCGAGCACCCGAAGGACGGCACCGCCTGACCCGCCCCGCCCGCCGCCCCGGCCGTCAGCCGAAGCCGACGGCCGTCAGCGGATCGGCATCCCGGAGATGGTCCGGGCGATGACCAGCCGCTGGATCTCGCTGGTCCCCTCGAAGATGGTGTAGATCGCGCTGTCGCGGTGCATCCGCTCCACGGGGTACTCCCGGGTGTAGCCGTTGCCGCCGAGCAGCTGCATCGCCTGCGACGTCACCCACTTGGCGGTCTCGCCCGCGTAGAGCTTGGACATCGACCCTTCGGCGGCGGTGAACGGCTGCTGGTTGGCGGCCATCCAGGAGGCCCGCCAGACCAGCAGGCGCGCGGCGTCGATCCGGGTGCGCATGTCGGCCAGGGTGAAGGCGACGCCCTGGTTGTCGATGATCGGGCGGCCGAACTGCACCCGGGTCCTGGCGTAGTCGAGCGCGACCTCGTAGGCGGCCCGCGCGATGCCGATGGCCTGTGCGCCGACGGCCGGGCGGGAGGCCTCGAAGGTGGCCATCGCCGCGTTCCTGCCGCCGGCGCCACCCGAACGGCCCGCTGCGGCGGTGCCGCCGGCGGCCCGCTCGCGTGCCCGGGCGAGCCGCTCGTCGAGCTTCTCCTTCCCGCCGAGCAGGCAGTGCCCGGGCACCCGAACGTCGTCCAGGACCACCTCGGCGGTGTGCGAGGCGCGGATGCCGTGCTTCTTGAACTTCTGGCCCTGCGCGAGCCCGGGCGTGCCCGGCGGCACCACGAACGAGGCCTGGCCCCGCGCGCCCAGCGCCGGGTCGACGGTGGCGACCACCACGTGCACGGCGGCGATCCCGCCGTTGGTGGCCCAGGTCTTGGTGCCGTTGAGCACCCACTCGTCCTTGGCCTGGTCGTAGACGGCCCGGGTGCGCAGCGCGGAGACGTCCGAGCCGGCGTCCGGCTCGGAGGAGCAGAACGCGGCCACCTTGACGTCGTCGGGGGTGCCGAACATCTGCGGGGCCCAGGTGCCGATCTGCTCGTCGGTGCCGTTGGCCAGCACCGCGACGGCGGCCAGCGTGGTGCCGACGATCGCCAGACCCAGGCCCGCGTCGCCCCAGAAGAGCTCCTCCATGGCGACCGGGATGCCGACGCCGGAGGGGTCGAAGTACTGCTGGGCGTAGAAGTCCAGCGAGTAGATCCCGATCTTGGCGGCCTCCTGGATGATCGGCCAGGGGGTCTCCTCGCGCTCGTCCCACTCGGCGGCGGCCGGGCGCATCACGTCGGCCGCGAAGCCGTGCAGCCAGTCGCGAACGGCGAGCTGGTCCTCGCCCAGTGCCAGCGAGAAGGGGCTCATGGGTGCCTCCAGGGGTGAAGCCGATCAAGGGTGCGCCGCTCGGGTGTTACCGGCGGTAACATCGACGGAGTCTGCTACTGATAGGTAACGGATGTCAACGAGCGCAGCACGAGGAGACGGAGGGGTCGGGTGACCGCCCTGGAGGAACCGCGCAGGGAGCAGTTGCTCAACGCCGCCGACCGGGTGGTCCGCCGCGACGGGCCGGGGGCGAGCATGAACGCCATCGCCGCCGAGGCGGGCATCACCAAGCCCATCCTGTACCGGCACTTCGGCGACCGCGGCGGACTGTTCCAGGCCCTGACGGACCGTCACACCGCAGGTCTGCTCTCGGCGGTGCGGGCCGCGCTGGCCGAGCCGCTGGAGCGCCGCGAGCGGGTCGAGCACGTGCTGGACACCTACCTGGCGGGCATCGAGGCGCGGCCGCAGATCTACCAGTTGCTCACCCACCCCGAGAGCGGCGATCCGCACGGGGTCGGCAGCGCGCTCGCACCCGCACTGCGGCAGATCGCCGAGGAGATCACCCGGGCGGTGACCGCACAGGTCGACCTCGGGCCCGACGCGCCGCTGCTCTCCGAGGCCTGGGGGCGGGCGATCACCGGCATGGTGCTGGCCGCCGGCGACTGGTGGCTGGAGGCGAAGCCGTGCCCGCGCGCCCGGATGGTGCAGGCACTGGCCGACCTGCTCTGGGGGCGGCTGGCCGCGGCCGCCCCGCTGCCCGCCGCCCCGCTGCCGAGCGCGGCGGCCGTGGCGGCCAGCGAGCCGGGCGGGCCCGTCGAGTCCGTCGAGTCCGCCGACGACCAGGCCACCACCCCGCCCACCGCCATCTCGAACGAGGCCGGGCCGGCCGGCCTGCGGGC
Organism: Kitasatospora nipponensis; assembly: GCF_039528135.1. NCBI lineage: Bacteria > Bacillati > Actinomycetota > Actinomycetes > Kitasatosporales > Streptomycetaceae > Kitasatospora > Kitasatospora nipponensis. The sequence goes on from NZ_BAAALF010000168.1 coordinate 8,362, forward strand.
TCCCGCCGGCCCCAAGTCGCCGTAGTGACCGGCGAGTAGCCCCTCTTGCGCCCGGCGGCGCCTTCCGGGAGCATCGGCGCTCACCCCTCCCGCCGGGCGCCCGGTCCGGCTCCGCCCTGCCCCGTGCGAGGTGCCCGTGCGCGTCCGCCGAACCGCCACCACCCCCCGACGCACCGCCGCCCTGCGCACCGTCGGCGCGCTGCTGCTGGCGACGGCGCTGTCGCTGGCCGGCGCCCCCGCCGCCGGGGCCGCACCCGATCCGGTGGCGGCCCCGGACGTCGCCCGAATCGACTTCCCCACCGGCACCAGCACCGCCCCGGACGGGCGCACGCTCCTCACCGACCCGGACGGGCGCACGCTGCAACTGCGCGGCGTCAACATCGACAAGTACGACGAGACCACCGAGGCCGACGTCCGCTCGATCGCCGCGCACGGCTTCACCCTGGTGCGGGTGGCGATCTCCTGGAACCGGCTGGAGCCGGCCCGCGACCGGTACGACGCCGCCGAACTCGCCCGTCTCCAGCAGGTCCTCGGCTGGGCCGACCGTTACCACCTGCTCGCCCTCGTCGACTTCCACCAGGACGTCTACGGGCCGCAGTTCGGCGGCGGTGACCGCGGCATCCCGCGCTGGGCCACCCGCGACGAGGGGCTGCCGTTCGTCCCGGACCCGAACGACTGGTTCGCCGGCTACTTCCAACCCGCGGTGCAGACCGCCTTCCGCCACCTCTACGACGACGCCGATCTGCGCCGCTGGCAGGCCGACTTCTACACCCACCTCGCCACCGCGCTGCGCGGCCACCGCTCGCTGCTGGGCTACGACCTGTTCAACGAGCCGTTCGGCCCCGTCGACGGCGACCCGAGCGACCCCGCCGTGCTGGCGGCCTCCTCGGCCGCGCTGGAGCAGGGCCGGCTGGCGGGGATGTACCAGCGGCTGATCCGCGCCGTGCGCTCGGTGGACCGGCGCAGTTGGCTCTTCGTGGAGCCCACCGTGCTGGTCGGCCAGGGGGTCCCCACCCAGCTGCCGGGCTTCGCCGACCCACGCCCGGGCCCGGCCCGGATCGGCTACGCGCCGCACTTCTACGACACGGCCGTGGAGAACGGCGCCGACTGGGACCCGGCCGACGGCTTCGTGGCGAACTACACCACAGCGATCACCGCCTACCCGCGTGCGCACCACCTGCCGGTGCTGGTCGGCGAGTGGGGTCCGCCGGACGCGGGCCGACCGGGCAACACCGAGCTGGTCCGCCGGCAGGTGGCCGCCATGGCGGGCTTCGCGAGCGGCTGGACCCAGTGGTACTGGTGCCAGGGGGCGGGCGGCTACTGCGTGTTGGGCCCCGACGGGCGACCGGCGCCGGGCGACGGGCCGGCCTTCGCGCCGTACCCGGTCGCGCTGGCCGGGCTGCCCCGCCGGGAGTCCTGGCAGGACGGGCACTACACCCTGGAGTTCAGCACCGGCCGCGCCGGCGAGCGGACGGCCGGCTGGAGCGAGATCGCGGCGCCGCCCGGCTCCCGCCTCACCGTGGCCGGCGCCGCGCACCCGGTCGTCGACCGCTCGGTGCCCGGCCGGCTGCGCCTGCTGCTGCCCGGCACCCGCCCCGGCACCGACGTCACGGTGACCGTCACCCCGCCACCGGCCGGCTGACCGGCGGCCACCCTCACGCGCCGCGCACGGCCGCGCACGGCCGCTCAGAGCAGGTCGGCCCGGGCGGCCTGGATCCCCGCCTGGAACCGGGTGCGCGCCCCGAAGCGGTCCATCAACTCCCGCACCCAGCGCTGCACGGTGCGGGTGGACACCCCCATCTGCCGCGCGATGCTCTCGTCGGTGAGGCCCGCCGCCAGCAGCGCCAGCAGCTGGCGGTGCCGGTCCTGCGGCAGCTCGGCGGAGTCCGGTGCGGGCATCAGCATCGCCCGCGACCAGTAGAGCTCGAAGAGGCCGGTGAGCGCGTCCAGCAGCGAGGACGGCCGGACCAGCAGCACGCTCTGCAGCTCGGTGCCGGAGCTGACCGGCAGCAGCGCCCAGCGGTCGTCCACCAGCGCCAGCTTGAGCGGCAGTTCGGGCAGCACCCGGGCCTGCTCACCGGCAGCGGTGAAGAGATGGATCTCGGCCAGCCGTTCCGGGTCGCGCAGCACCCGGCTCTCGTAGACCACGCTCATCCGCACCCCCCGGGCGAGCGCGGCGAGTTCGGTCTCCGGATCGGCCCGCCGAACGTAGGGCGGCTTGTCCAGCACCCGCAACTCGGCGCGCACGCTGAGCTGCAGGCTGCGCCACAGCTCGGCGATCGAGTCCCGTCCGGTGACGATCTCGACCAACTCGCCGGCCTCCGAGTCACTGTGGGACCGGCGGTAGGTGCGCAGCAGCTCGTTGATCCGGCCCCGGGTGCGGCGCAACTCCAACTCGCGGCGCAGCAGAAGCTCTTCCAGTGCCACGTCCGGGGAGGCCGCCCTCCACACCGTGCCGGCCTGGCAGTTGGGACGCTCCACCAGTCCGAGGTCGACCAGTGTGGTCAGCGCGGTCGCCACCCGGTCGGCGCCCAGGCCCAGCGAGGCGGCGAGTTGCGGTACGCCGAGTCCGGCGGTGGTCAACAGGTGCAGGTAGAGCAGTTCCTGGTCCGCCGTCAGGCCGAGACCCGCGAACCGTCCGGCCCACTGCTCCTGCACCGGCCACCCCCAGGAGATCCCGACAGCCGCGCGGTCTCTGCTGGCCGGTCGGCTCGTGTGAGCCGACTGTGGTCCATCCCCGGACGGAAATCAAGACTTTGATCCACTGACATGTTTCCGCCATGTCGCATTCCGGCTCCGCCCACCACCTTCCTGCAGGTCACCGTCGGGCCGCACGCTGAGCCGCATCGCCCGGCACCTCCGCTCGGCCCCACCCGGCGGAGCGCCGGCGATCCCGACCCCCCCCCACCACGCCGTTCGAGGAGTCCCCCACCATGACCCGTCCCCGTCCCGCCAAGGCCGCCCGGGCCGCGCTCGCCGCGCTGCTCGGCCTGTCCGGCGTCGCGCTGGCCGCCCCGGCCGCCACCGCGGCCCCCTCCTTCGGTCCGGCCCACTACGGCAACGGCGGCCACGCCTACAGTGGCAGCGGCGTCTGGGGCGGATACGTCTCCCAGGGCCGCAACTTCACCAGCATCACCGGCGGTTGGACGATGCCGACGGTGCACTGCAACAGCCGCAACGACCTGTTCGCCCCGTGGATCGGCATCGACGGCTACGGTTCGCAGACGGTCGAGCAGACCGGTGTCGAGGCGAGCTGCGCCAGCGGCCGTCCGGTCTACTCCGGCTGGTACGAGATGTACCCGGCCCCGCCGGTCTACTTCAGCAACCCGGTCAGCGCCGGCGACGTCTTCACCGCGAGCGTGACCACCAACGGTCGCGGCACCTACGCGCTCAAGCTGACCGACGTCACCAAGGGCTGGACCCAGAGCACCCAGAAGTCGCTCAACGCGCGCAACGTCAGCGCGGAGGCGGTGATCGAGTCGCCGAGCCAGAGCTACCCGAGCTTCAGCAGCCTCAACTTCTCCGACATCGTGGTGAACGGCCAGATCTTCGACGCCTACTACCCGCAGGCCATCGACAGCGGCCCGTACACCGAGACCGCCCTGCAGAACGGTTCGTTCTCCATCATCCCCGGCTGACCCGACCGGTCCTGGGGACCCGGCACGCCCGGTGCGCCGCGGAGCGACCCCCCGCGACGCACCGGCGCACCAGCGGCCGGGCGGCGTGACGGCATCCGCCGCCCGGCGCCCGCCCGCCTGCTCGCCCGCCGCCCCGCCTCAGCCGCCCAGCCCGCGCCGGGCCAGCAGCGGAGCGGTGTCGGGATCGCGCCCGACCACCGCGCGGAAGGTCTCCAGCGCCGGCACGCTGCCACCGCGCGAGAGCAGTTCGCGCCGGAAGATCTCGCCGCCGGCACGCACGGTGAGCCCGTTGCCGCGGAACCACTCCACGGTGTCGGCGTCCAGCACCTCGGACCAGATGTAGGCGTAGTAGCCGGCGCTGTAGTCGCTGGCGAAGACGTGACTGAAGTAGCCGGTCCGGTAGCGCGGCGGCACCGCCTCCAGGGCCAGCCCCGCCTCCTTGAGCGCCGCCGCCTCGAAGGCCTGCGCGTCCTCGATCCGGCGGCCGGCCGGCACGGTGTGCCAGGCCCAGTCCAGCAGGGCCGCGGCCAGGTACTCCACCGTCCTGCAGCCCTGGCCGAAGTTCTCCGCGCGCGCGAGCCGCTCCACCAGCTCGGCCGGCAGCGGCTCGCCGCTCTGGTGGTGGCGGGCGTAGTTCGCGCGCACCTCGGGCCAGGTCGCCCACATCTCGTTGACCTGCGAGGGGAACTCGACGAAGTCGCGCGGCACCTGGGTGCCCGCCAGCGAGGGGTAGCGGACGTCCGAGAAGAGCCCGTGCAGCGCGTGCCCGAACTCGTGGAAGAGGGTGCGGACCTCGTCCAGGCTGAGCAGCACCGGCTCGCCGGGCGCCGGCTTGGCGATGTTGAGGTTGTTGTAGATCACCGGCCGGCGCTCGAAGAGCCCGCACTGCGGGACCATCTCGTCCATCCAGGCGCCACCGCGCTTGGAGGAGCGTGCGAAGAAGTCGCCCAGGAAGAGGCCCAGCGGGCTGCCGTCCTCCTCGAAGACCTCGAAGACCCGGGTGTCGGGGTGGTAGCCGACCAGGTCGGGGCGCTCGGTGAAGCTCAGCCCGTAGACCAGGCCCGCGGCGTGGAAGACCCCGTCGTGCAGCACCCGTTCGAGCTCGAAGTACGGGCGCAGCTCGGCGGTGTCCAGGTCGTACTCGGCCTTGCGGACCTGCTCCTGGTAGTACGCCAGGTCGTGCGGGCCGAAGTCGCCGACGCCGTCGGCCTCGGCGGCCGCGACCAGCCGGGCCAGCTCGCGCTCGGCGTTGGCCACCGCGGGCGCCACCAGCCGGCCCAGCAGGCCGTCCACCGCCTCCACCGTGCCGGCCGTCTCGTCGGCCACCACGTAGGCGGCGTGGTTCGGGTAGCCGAAGATCGCGGCCCGCTCGGCGCGCAGCGCGGACAGCTCGGCGGCCAGCTCGCCGCCGCGCTGCGCGCCGCGGTTCAGCGAGGCGTCCAGCAGCCGCTTGCGCACCTGACGGTCGGTCAGCACCGCGAGGGCCGGCTGGATGGAGAAGTTCTGCAGGCTCAGCACGTAGCCGCCCGGATGGCCCAGCTCCCGGGCGTTCTGCGCGGCGGCCTCCACCGCGTCCGGCGACAGCCCGGCCAGCTCCGCCTCGTCCTGCAGCACCAGCGCGGCGGCCGCGTTGGCCTTGAACGCGTTCTCCTGGAACTCGGTGGAGGCCGCCGCGATCCGCGCGTTCAGCTCGCGCAGGCGCTGCTGCTCGGCCTGCGAGAGCCGGGCGCCGGCCCGGACGAAGCGGGTGTGGTGGCGCTCCAGCAGGCGCAGCGACTCGGCGTCCAGGTCGAGTTCGGCGCGCCGGGCGTGCACCGCGTCGATTCGCGCGAAGAGCGCGCGGTCCAGGTGGATCGCGTCGCTGTGGGCGGCCAGCCTGGGCCGGAACTCGGCGTCCAGTGCCTGGACGGCCTCGTTGGTGACGGCGGACGTCTGGTTGTCGAAGACCGCCAGGACCCGCGCGAGCAGGGTGCCGCTGCGCTCCAGGGCGACCAGGGTGTTCTCGAAGTCCGCCGGAGCGGGGTCGGCGGTGATCCGTGCGATCTCGGCCAGCTGTTCGGCCATGCCCTGGTCGAGGGCCGGTCGGTAGTGCTCTTCGCGGATCTCGGCGAAGGGCGGGAGCTGGTAGGGCAGCGGGCTCGGAGCAAGGAAGGGATTGTCCGTCATCCCGCAGACCCTACGCGCCGTCAGCCGCTCCGCACGAGATGCTCTCGCACTCCCCCGCACGGCCCCGCGCCGCCCCCTGCGGCGCCGACGGGAAGCGTGCGCCGGTCCGGCGGGCCGGGCGCCGGCCGCCCCGGGCTACCCTTGCCTTACGGCGTAAGAAGATCGGCGAGTGGAGCGGACCGTGGCGGGCACGCGGACGAGGAGTACGACCCGGGCGGGGCTGACCCGGCCCAAGGTGCTGGCGGCCGCGCTGGAGCTGGTGGACCGGGAGGGCGTCGAGAGGCTCTCGATGCGCCGGCTGGGGTCCGCCCTCGGCGTGGAGGCGATGACCCTCTACCACTACCTGCCCAACAAGGCCGCGCTGCTGGACGGTCTGGTCGAACTGGTGGTCTCCGCCGTGCGCCCCGGGGAGCCGAGCGGACCGCCCCCCGGCTGGCAGGAGGGGCTGCGCGCCTTCGCCACCGCGCTCCGGGCCGAACTGCTGCGCCACCCCGCGGTGATCCCGCTGGTGGCCACCCGCCCGGTGCACTCGGCGGCGGCGCTCGCCGTGGTGGAGGAGACCGCGCAGAGGCTGGTCCGGGCCGGCTTCACCCCGCTGCTCGCGCTGCGCCTGGTCAACGCGGTGGCCACCACCGTCACCGGCCACTGCCTGGCGGAGGCCGCGAGCACCCCGGTTCACCCCGAGGAGAGCGCCGGGCCCGCCCCCGACCTGACCGGCCTGCCGGTACTCGGCGCCGCCGCCGCAGCGGGCCTGGGCACCCCCGAGGACCACCAGGCCCGCTTCGCCCTGCTGCTGGACGCGCTGCTCGACGGCCTGACCGGGCACTGTCGGAGCGAGGAGCTACCGTCGCCCTGACACCCACAACCGACACCCACGGCACACACCGACAAACACCGACACCGACAGCCGACCACCCCTCCCGCACGGCCGGCGCAGCGCAAGGAGACCGCCATGGCGCCGACCACCGCCGCCCGGGTCGCCCTGGTCCCCCACCCGCAGGGCCGCGGTGGCCGCCTGCAGCGCCTCACCGAGGACGGCACGCCGCTCGGCGCCCCGCTGCCCGCCACCGACCTGGCCGCCGCGGTCGCCGACCTGGAGGCCGCCGAACACCCGCGCTGGGTCTGGGCCGCCGCCGAGTCCGGCTACGCACCGCTGCTCCCCCGGCTGCCGCAGAGGCTCGGCCGCTGCCACGACCTGCGCCTGGTGGAGGCCCTGCTGCTGGCCCACGAGGGCCGCTTCGGCCACCCCCGCTCGCTCGGTGCGGCCTGGGCCCGGCTGCGCGGCCTGCCGGTCCCCGCCGACCTGCCGGAGGGCGGCGGCGCCGAGCAGGACACCCTCTTCGCCCCCGACCGGCTGCAACTGCCCCCCGACACCGACCCGCTGACCGCCGTGCTGGCCGTGCACGCCGAGCAGCAGCGGCGGCTGGCCGCGGTCCCCGAGGCCCACGGCGCCCGGGCCCGGCCGCGGTTGCTGGCGGCCGCCGAGTCGGCCGGCGCGCTGGCCGCCACCGAGGCACCCCACGACGGCCTGCCCTGGCGCGCCGAGGTGCACGACGCCCTGCTCACCGAGTTGCTCGGCCCGCGCCCGCACATCCCGGGCACCCAGCCCGCCCGCCTCGCCGAGGCCGCCGTCCGCCTCCAGCAGGCGCTCGGCGGCAAGCCGTTCAACCCCGACTCACCCACCCAGGTGCTGCGTGCCTTCGCCGAGCAGGGCATCCGGCTCACCACCACCCGCAGCTGGGAGCTGAAGGAGCTGGACCACCCGGCCGGCGAGCTGATGATCCGCTACAAGGAGCTGGCCCGGATCCACGCCGCCCACGGCTGGGCCTGGCAGGACGCCTGGGCCCGCGGCGGCCGCTTCCGCCCCGAGTACGTGGTCGGCGGCGTGGTCTCCGGGCGCTGGGCCAGCCGCGGCGGCGGCGCGCTGCAGATCCCCCGGATCCTGCGCCGCGCCGTGGTCGCCGACCCGGGCTGGCTGCTGGTGGTCGCCGACGCCGCCCAGTTGGAGCCCCGGGTGCTGGCCGCTCTCTCCGGCGACACCGGGCTGGCCCGCACGGCGGCCGGCGGCGACCTCTACGAGGCGCTGGCCGCCACCGCCTTCCAGGGCGACCGGGACAAGGCCAAGCTCGGCCTGCTCGGCGCGATGTACGGCCAGACCAGCGGCGACATCGGCCCGCTGCTGGCCACCCTGCGCCAGCGCTACCCCACCGCGATGGGCTACGTCGAGGCCGCCGCCCGGGTCGGCGAGGAGGGCGGGATCGTGCACTCCCGGCTGGGCCGGCCCTGCCCGCCGCCCCAGGACGCCTGGCTGGACCTCGCCGAGGGCGCCGCCGCCGCGGGCACGGACCCCGCCGAACCGGGCGGCCGCTCGATGCGCGCCCGCGGCCGCTTCACCCGCAACTTCGTGATCCAGGCCAGCGCCGCCGACTGGGCGCTGGCCCTGCTGGCCGCGCTGCGACGGCGGCTGCTCGCCCTGCCGGCCGCCCCCGCCGACCGTCCGCACCTGGTCTTCTTCCAGCACGACGAGGTCGTGGTGCACACCCCCGCCAACCTGGCCGACCAGGTGGCCGCCGCGGTGGCCGAGTCCGCCGAGGAGGCCCGCCGGCTGGTCTTCGGCGACACCCCGGTGCGGTTCCCGATGAGCACCGCCGTGGTGGAGAGCTACGCCGACGCCAAGTGAGCCACCGGCGAGCGGCCGACCGGCCACCGGCCGGCCGCTCAGAACTTCCGGCTCTGCCAGGCCTCCTGCGCACTGCGGCAGACCTCCGCCAGCGCGGCCCCGGTCGAGGCGGTGACCACCGCGGCCACCGCGCCCTCCACGAACGGGGCGTCCACCAGCACGACGTCCGCGCGCGCCAGGTCCGCCAGCACCGTCCGCGCGGTCAGCACCGAGCTGCCCAGGTCCGGCAGCAGCACGACGCCCGCGCCGCCGTCCACCTCCCGCACGGCCCGCTCGATCAGCTCGTAGCCGGTGCCGATGCCGCCGTCCGCGCTCCCCGCGGCGACCGCCACCGCCACGCCCCCGCCGCCCAGTTGCTCCACCAGCTCGCGCAGCCCCGCGCCGAGCAGCGGGCTGTGCGACACCAGCACGATCCCCACCGAGGCCCTCATGACTCCGAGCCTAACCACGACCGCCCTCGCCCACGACCGCGCCGCCACGCCGGACCCGCGCCGCCGGACCCGCGCCGCCACGCCAGCCCCGGCAGAAACGAGGAGTCCCCGTGCCCCGGTGGCGTAGGTTCGGCATCGGCCCGTCCGACCGCCCCCAGGGGAGACGCCGCGTGAAGAAGCTCATCAACGACCCCGCCACCGTGCTCGCCGACCTGCTCGCCGGAATCGCCGCCGCCCACCCCGAGTTGGCGGTGGACACCGAGCACCGGCTGATCCTGCGGGCGGCCGGCTCGCGCCCCGGCAAGGTGGCCCTGATCTCCGGCGGCGGCTCCGGGCACGAGCCGCTGCATGCCGGCTTCGTGGGCCCCGGCATGCTGGACGCGGCCTGCCCGGGCGAGGTGTTCACCTCCCCGGTGCCCGACCAGGTGCTCGCCGCGATCCGGGCCACCGACAGCGGCGCGGGCGTCGTCCTGGTGGTGAAGAACTACACCGGGGACGTGCTCAACTTCCAGCTCGCGGCCGAGCTGGCCGCCGAGCAGGGCCACCAGGTCCGCACCGTGCTGGTGAACGACGACGTCGCGGTCGAGGACTCCACCTTCACCGCCGGTCGGCGCGGCACCGGCGCCACCGTGGTGGTCGAGAAGGTGGCCGGCGCGCTGGCCGAGCGCGGCGCGAGCGCGGTCGAGGTCGCCTCGGTCGGCGAGCGCGCCAACGCCGCCTCCCGCTCCTTCGCGATCGCGCTGAGCGCCGCCACCGTGCCGGCCGTCGGCCGGCCCGGCTTCGACCTGCCGGCCGACCGGATCGAGGCGGGCGTCGGCATCCACGGCGAGCCGGGCCGCCGCCGCGAGGCGCTGCGCCCGGCCCGCGAGCTGGCCGCCGAGGTGGTGGACACCGTGCTGGCCGAGCACCCGCTGCGCGCCGGCGACCAGGCGATCGCGCTGGTCAACGGCCTGGGGGCGACCCCGCTGATGGAGCTGTACGTCGTCTTCGGCGCGGTGGCCGCCCGGCTGGCCGAGCACGGCATCACGATCGCCCGCAGCCTGGTCGGCAACTACGTGACCAGCCTGGACATGGCGGGCTTCTCGCTCACCCTGACCCGGGCCGACCCCGAGCTGCTGGAGCTCTGGGACGCCCCGGCGGACACCCCCGTCCTGCGCCGCCCCTGAACACACCGGCCCCGAGAACCGGGGGCCCGCAGCCCCACCGCACGCCCCGCGAGCCCCGTGGAGGAGACCCCGCATGCAGTCCGACGTCGACCTCGCCTTCACCCTGCGCTGGCTGCGCGCCGCAGCCGACGCGGTCGAGCGGCACCACGAGGAGCTCACCGAGCTGGACACCGCGATCGGCGACGGCGACCACGGCAGCAACCTGCGCCGCGGCTTCGCCGCCGTCGGCGCCGCGCTGGCGCAGCTGCCGCCCGACAGCTCCGGCGCCGCCGCGCTCAGCCAGGCCGGCAACACGCTGATCACCTCCGTCGGCGGCGCCAGCGGCCCGCTCTACGGCAGTGCGCTGCGGGCC